>NZ_KV815355.1:0-46315 GCF_001814225.1 Neisseria sp. HMSC070F02
CGCCGTACTGGTTTTTGTTAATCCACTATATATTGATTGATATGAGGGTGGGTTACACATGCTTAAACGATATAAGCCATTGTATATTTATGGGATTCGGAATGGAACATTTTACCCTGCATTAGTATTTCCGCTTTTTATTATGCCGTCTGAAAATATCATGATGATGCGTTTTCAGACGGCATAGCTGATATTGCAGTATCAGATAGGGGCAAACGGAAAACACTGAACCGAACAATATTACTGCTATGCCAAGCGTACTTATGGGGGCATAAACTTACATGCTTGGTCTGTTATCCGAATGACCGTACGGGGATTAAAACCCCTAATATGCCGTCTGAACGCCTATTCCGGCACAGGTTGGGGGACGTTGTGCCGGATGGCGTAAACGGCGGCCTGCACCCGGCTGCTGAGGTTGAGTTTGCGGAGCAGGTTTTGAACGTGGACTTTGACGGTGGATTCGGCAAGATCGAGGTGGCGGGCGATGATTTTGTTGCTGTGTCCTGCGGCGAGATAGCCCAAGATTTCCAGTTCACGAGGGGTAAGTGAGGAGAGTGCCTGCGTCCCTTGGGCAGGTTGGGGGGAAATCAGGCTTTTGACGAGTTTGGCGGTCATCTCGGGCGAGAATACATTATCGCCTTCGGCGGCTTTGCGTATGCTTTCGAGCAGAAAGTCGGCGTTGATGTTTTTCAGCAGGTAGCCGCGCGCGCCGATGCGCATACATTCGGTCAAATCGTCGCTGTCTTCGGAAACGGTCAGCATAATCACTGCCTGCTGCGGATTGATGCTGATGATTTGGGAGAGTGCTTCGCGTCCGTTCATACCGGGCATATCAAGGTCAAGCAGGACGACATCGGGTTGGAGCCGGTTGATCATTTTAATGCCCGAGAGGCCGTCTGCGGCTTCGCCGATGACTTCAAAACCGTGTTGGCGCGACAAAAGGGCTTTAATGCCGCTGCGGAAGAGGGTATGGTCGTCTATCAGAATAATTTTAATAGTCATTTCAAGCTTTCTTCAGATGCAACCGTCAATGAGACGGTGGTTCCCTGTTGAGCTTGGGAACGGATTTCTAAAACGGCATGGATGCGTTTGGCACGCTCCTGCATGATGTGCAGTCCGACATGGCTGCCCGTGGGTTCTCCTATTTTCTCCGTGTCGAAACCTTGTCCGTTGTCTTGGATGGTCATGGTAAAGCGTCCGCCGTGTTCGGAAAGGGTGAATTTTACATGGGTGGCGCGGGCGTGTTTGCGGATGTTGGACAGGCTTTCCTGCAGGATAAAAATCATTTGGAGCTGCGCTTCCTGAGGCGGCAGGAACGAACCGTTTTCCCAGGCGGTTTCGACCGTTATCCCGGTTTGTTGCGTAAAGCGGGCGAATAGGTCGGCAACGGCTTCGGGAAATTCTTTATTGCTGATTTTGGTACGGAAGTTGAGCAGCAGTTCGCGGACATCTTCATAACATTCCTGCACGCCTGTTTTGATGAAGCCGATGTTTTCTACGGCTTCCTCCCGTTTGTTTTCGGCAAAGGCGGTTTCCAGCATCTGTACCTGTAGGTTTAGGAACGTTAATGCTTGTGCGATGCTGTCATGTAATCCTTGCGCAATCAGGTTGCGTTCCTGCAATACTGCAAGCAGGCGTTTTTCTTCCTCCTGTTTTGCGCCGGCAAGCGATACGCCCAATTGCCTGCCTAGTGTTTGAAGCAGGATGCGGTCGTCTTCATCAAGAGAAATGCCGTTTGGAAAGCTGAGCAACAGCCTGCCCAATGTTTCGTTCTGGTACTCAATGGGGAAGATTTCCTCATGGTACTTCCCCAAATCCGAAGCTGCTGTGCCGCAATCCGCATGATGAATGGAAACATAAACATCGGATCCGCCGTCCAAACAAACTCTGCCGGAATCTGCTCCTACGGCGGGCAGGATACGGTTTAGAAAATGTTCTGCAGCCTGTTGCGGTATGTAGGATTGGTGCAGGTCCCGTGTAGTTTGGTACAGCAGGGTCAGGTTTTGATTTTGTTTTTCGAGACTGCGTGTCTGCTCGGCGACTTGTCCTTCCAAATCATCATATAAAATTTTCAACCTGCCGCCCATTTGATTGAAACAACGCCCGACCTGTTTGAATTCCGGCGTACCGCCTTCGGGAACCGGAATATCGAAACACCTCCGTCCGATGCGTTCCGCACCTTCCCTTAACGCCTGCAGCGGCCGGATAACCCAAATCTGGTGCCAAAACAGCATCAGTACAGACGACACCAGCGTCATCAACATAATTGCCCATTGAAAACGCCTGAGCCACCATGTGTTTTTTTCGTTGGCATTTTCCAATGCCTGCAAAAACAGTTCGATGTTTCCGGCAAAGCGGTAGAGATCGACCTGAGTCGGTCGCCGGTAGGACTGGAGCGGGGGGAGGATGTGTGCCTGCCAATCTATAATCAGCATGGATTGTATCAAATCATAAGCAAGAGGGGTGTCCGAAGGAATCAGCGGATGGATGGCATCACTTTGTGAAATACGATTCAGGCTTTTTTCAAATTCGTCAACCTGATTGTCTATTTGGGAGCGGGGAGATCCTTCACCCGCCATGTATGCCAGACGGTATGCCTGCATTCTCAAGTTGCCCGCCTCTTCGATGACGGAGGCCGCGTTTTCCAGACGCAAAGAGAGCAGCAGTGTCAAAACGACAGACAATGCCGCCAACCCGACCCACACTCCGGTCAGGAGTTTCAGGCGTAGGGAAAGGCTGATGCCGTCTGAAAAACGGGCTGGCAGTATCATGCTCGGCGAAAAATTGTTCTAAATAATGCAAACAATATCATTCTTTGGGATTAGATACAACTGCTCAGAAAGAATTGGTTAAGGAAAACATAATCCGTACCGCTTCAGTGTTAAATCATGTTATGATAAAATTCAGATAATATGAATTTATTTGCCGTCTGCTTCAGACGGCATTTTGAGTCATTGGGAACGGCAGACTGCAATCATGAAAACCTCGAACTTTTCCAAGAGAGCATCCGCAATGAAAACTTTTGCCCTGATACTGGCCGGCGGTCAGGCGAGCCGTATGGGAGGCGAGGACAAAGGGCTTGCTCTTTTGGGGGGTAAGGCACTGATAGATCATGTCATCGACAGGGTCAGGCCGCAGGTCAGCCATATCGCCATCAGCACCAACCGGAATTTGGAAGAATATGCTCGAAGAAGTCCGCATATTTTTCCGGACGCACGGCAGTGGCAGCATTTCGGCCCGCTTTCGGCATTGTGTACCGCAGCCAACGATTTGCAGTTGGCGACTGCCGACTGGCTTTTGGTTGTGCCGTGCGATATGCCGTATCTGCCGGGCGATTTGGTGGCGAGGTTTGAAACCGTGTCGAAACGCACACCGTTGTGCAATGCGTATTATGTGGAAACGCCGATAACGATGCACTACAACATTATGTATATCCGCCCGCAGATTCTGCAAAGCGCGATTCCCTATCTGTTTTCGGGTATGAAAACATTAAGAAGCTGGTTGCAGCAGCAAAGGGCGCGGTCGGTCAGATTCGAGTTTGACGGGCATTTTGCCGACTTGAACACGCAAACCGAGAAAGGAAAGGTCAAGCCGTACCGGGCGGTTTTTGCCCGAATCGGAGGCATAATGCTGTCTGAAGGCATTTCAGACGGCATTTTTCGCGGGGAGATGCTACAATTTGCACCATTTTACCGACACAGGAAAACAGGATTATGTTTACAGGCATTGTTCAAGGCTTGGGAAAACTGACGGCAATCCACCGCCCGTCGGAGGCATTTCACACTTATGTCGTCGAGCTTCCGCAAGAGGCGGCGGACAATCTGCAACGCGGCGCATCGGTTGCCAATAACGGCTGCTGCCTGACGATTACCGAAATCGAAGGAAACCGCGTTAGTTTCGATTTAATGGCGGAAACTTTGGCAAAAACCAATTTGGGGCTGCTGAAGGAAGGCGATTGCGTCAACATCGAACGGGCGGCGCGTTTCGGAGACGAAATCGGCGGACACGTCATGAGCGGACACATTATGGCAACCGTGCCTATTGTCGAAATCGAACGGGACGGGTTCAACCGCACGGTTTGGTTTTCGCTCCCGCATGAACTCAAACCCTATATCCTGACCAAAGGGTTCGTCGGCTTGGACGGTTGCAGCCTGACCATAGGCAAAGTCGAAGACGGCCGTTTCAATGTCCATCTGATTCCCGAAACTTTGGAACGGACGCTGTTCGGCAGCAGAAAGGTCGGCGACAGGATCAACATCGAAATCGATCCGAATACGCAGGCAATCGTCGACACCGTCGAACGGCTGATGGCGCAAAGATATGCAAAGTGAGGTAGAGATGGAATTGAACGAATTTTTCGATGATTTGTCGTTTGAAAGCGGCGATGAAACCTATAAGGCATTGAAAACCGCGTTAGACGGCGGTCTGTCTCAACGTTGCGCCAACGTTTTGGTTTACGCGACTTCCAACAGACGGCACCTGATGCCCGAATATTTTGACGAGAATGCCGGTACGACGGGGATGCGGGGGGAAATCCATCAGAAAGAAGCGGTGGAAGAAAAAATATCCCTGTCCGACCGATTCGGATTGTGGCTCAGTTTTTATCCGTTCGATCAAAACGATTATCTGGCGGCGGTGCAAAATTGGCTGGAAGATTTCGGCGTGCCGTATGATGAAACCGCACAGATGGCGGCATTGCAGTGGGCGCAGACGCGGGGCAGCCGTTCGGGACGTTCCGCGTGGCAGTTTGCCTGCGACTGGGCGGGCAGGCTGCCGAAACAACGGGCGTTGTGAGCGTTTCGGGGATTATTTGAGGCAGGAAGAAAGCCACATTTGCTGCTGTTGCGGTGTGAGGATATGGAAGAAGCGGTGTTGGATTTCCAATTCGTCCACCGCAAAATCCATACCGGACAAATAGCGGCTTTCGACATAATCGCGCGCCTCGTTCCGATTAAAAACATCCGAAGAAATGATTTCGACGACAGACCGGCGGCGGCTGTGTTCGGAATGCATAACCTTCAAACGCGCCCTGTCGCCCGCCATTTTGAAGGCGGCGCGGATTTTACGCAGTTCATTGTGCTGACCCTGTGTCAGTCCGAGTCGGCGTATGTCGCAGTTCGGTTGAAAATCGTTCAGGGGGATATAAGCCGTGGCGGCGTGGGAAAGCTGGCAGGAAAGCAAAGCCATACTTAAAAAAGAGGCGGCAGGTTTGGCGAAACGGCAGGGAGCGGGCAGTGGCACGGCTTTTCCTTTAATCCAGATATTTCGGACAATATACTTGATTGCCGTGTGAAAGATGGTATTATGGCAGTTAACTTTTGTTAATAATGCTGTTTCGGGGCTTTCCCGCGTTGAGTCCGCCCGTAAAGGCATTGAAGGAAAAAATATGACCGCCTACCGTATCGCACCCAGTATTTTGTCGGCAGACTTTGCCCGCCTTGGAGAAGAGGTGGAAAGCGTCATTGCGGCAGGTGCAGATCTGATCCATTTTGACGTGATGGACAACCATTATGTGCCGAACCTGACCTTCGGCCCTATGGTTTGCGCGGCGTTGAAGCCTTATGCAAGCGTGCCGATTGATGTGCATCTGATGGTCGAACCCGTTGACGACCTGATTCAGTCGTTTGCCAAAGCAGGAGCATCAATCATCACGTTCCATCCCGAGGCGAGCCGCCATATCGACCGCAGCTTGAGCCTGATTCGTGATATGGGCTGTCAGGCGGGGCTGGTGTTGAATCCGGCAACGCCCGTATATCTGTTGGAAAACGTATTGGACAGGCTGGATATGGTTTTGCTGATGTCGGTCAACCCCGGATTCGGCGGACAAAGCTTCATCCCGCACACCCTTGAAAAAATCCGCCGGGTGCGGGCGATGCTGGATCGGTACGAAGCACAAAGCGGGCGGCACATCGCCATCGAAGTGGACGGCGGCATCAAAACCGACAATATTGCCGCCGTTGCCCGAGCTGGTGCGGATACCTTTGTTGCCGGTTCTGCGATTTTCGGCAAACCAGACTATAAGGCGGTGATTGATGCGATGAGGGCGGAACTGGAAAAAAGCGGCAGGCTGAACCTTGCGCCAATGATTGAAATAGAAATGCCGTCTGAAAATTAGCTCTGTTTCAGACGGCATTGCGTTATTTTTCGACGGGCAGCCCGAAATGCAGGTAGGCGCGTTCGGTCGCCATCCTGCCGCGCGGGGTGCGTTGCAGGAAGCCTTGTTGGATAAGGTAGGGTTCGATAACGTCTTCGATGGTGTCTGTAGATTCGCCGATGGCGGCGGCAACATTGTCCAAACCGACCGGGCCGCCGCCGAATTTGTGCAAAACGGCTTCGAGAAATTTCCTGTCCATCACGTCCAGCCCCTGCGCGTCCACGTCCAGCATACTTAAAGCGGCATCGGCGATGCCGCCGTCGATTGTGCCGTTGTTTTTCACGTCGGCGAAATCGCGCACGCGTCGCAACAGGCGGTTGGCGATGCGCGGCGTACCGCGGCTGCGTTTGGCGATTTCTTCCGCGCCTTCTTCGGACATATCGAGCTGCAACAGTTGTGCCGAACGGCTGACGATGGTGGTAAGGTCTCGGTTTTCGTAAAACTCAAGGCGGGAGACGATGCCGAAGCGGTCGCGCAACGGATTGGTCAGCATACCGGCGCGGGTGGTCGCGCCGATGAGCGTGAAGGGCGGCAGGTCGATTTTGACGGAACGGGCGGCGGGTCCTTCGCCTATCATAATGTCGAGCCGGTAGTCTTCGAGCGCGGGATAGAGGATTTCTTCGACAACAGGGCTGAGGCGGTGGATTTCGTCGATGAACAATACATCGTGCGGATCAAGGTTGGTCAAAAGGGCGGCGAGGTCGCCTGCGCGTTCGAGGACGGGGCCGCTGGTTTGGCGCAAATTTACGCCCAATTCTTTGGCGATGATGTGCGCCAGTGTGGTTTTGCCCAGTCCGGGCGGGCCGAAGAGCAAAACGTGGTCGAGTGCTTCGCCGCGTTTTTTGGCGGCTTGGATGAAAATGGCAAGCTGTTCTTTGGCTTTGTCTTGCCCGATATAGTCGTCCAGCGTTTTAGGACGCAGGGCACGTTCGAGCAACTCTTCTTGTGAGGAGATGCTTTGGGCAGTGATGATGCGCTGGGGCTGGGCAGCGGTTAGGTTGTCGGTTTGCAGCATAGTGTTCCCTTTGTCGGGTATGCCGTCTGAACGGTCGGCGGCGTTTCAGACGGCATTGAAAAGATAACGGTCAAAAGCGTTTTATCCGCGCGTTTCGCGCCAAACGAGGTAATCGCGCAGGGGCGGCATGGGCGGATTGATGCAGTGTGGGCAGATGCCTGTGGTGTCTTCGTCATCGCTGTCGATGTGATAGGCGTTGGGGTCGAAGCGGATTTGCTGCATGACGGCTTGCGCCAATGCCTGCGCCTGAACAACGTCGAAATTGAATTTTTCGAGGATTTCGTTCAACAGGCGGATTTCGCCACCGCTAAATTCCGCACTGTGTTTGAGGATGAGGCGTTGATAATCTTCGTTGTTGATTTTAGGCAATAAATCGGTTTTCAGGGTCATGATTTTATGTCGGGGGCGGAATGGCTGAAGCGTGAATTATAGCGGATATGGCGGCGGCTGTTGCAAAGCTTGGATTGGGTATCGTCCTCAAAACTTTATAGTGGATTAACAAAAACCAGTACAGCGTTGCCTCGCCTTGCCGTACTATCTGTACTGTCTGCGGCTTCGTCGCCTTGTCCTGATTTAAATTTAATCCACTATAATAGTGGCTGCATTGGACGTTTTAATGTTTTTCTGTTTTGTCTTGCGCCGCTCGAAACGCTTTTTGCAATGGGGCGATTTGTGCCAGCCGCGCCCGGTCGATTTGTTCGGCGATAAGGTGCGCTTTTCCCTGCGCGCGGCATTCGGCGGCGATTTTGCCCGAATCCGCCTGATTGGCGGCTTCGAGTAAGGCGAGCCAGTGCGCGCGTTGCGGGTAGGGCGTGTGTTCGCGGTTCAGACGGCCTTGCGTGTCGGCAATGCAGACGTTCAATGCCGTCTGAAAGCGTTCGGGTCGTCTGAAAGCGTCGGTTTTTTTCAAAACGTTCAGAATGGTTTGGCTTTTAAGCTGTCCGACTTGGTGGAAAATAATGTGCCAACGGCAAACCAATTCGGCAAGCTCGGCGCAATGTTTCGGCGCGCGCAGCCGCTGATTGACTTCGCGCATGGGTTCGACACCGGCGAGGTCGTGTCCGTGGTGGCGCGGCAGGATGTCGGACGGTGTTTTGGCTTTGCCCAAGTCGTGCAGCAGGGCGGCATAGCGTTCGGGCAGGCTCAAGCCCATATCGGCGGCGCGTTGCAGCGTCATCAGGGTATGGATGCCGCTGTCGATTTCGGGATGGTAGTCGGCGCGTTGCGGCACGCCGAAGAGGGCATCGACTTCGGGCAGCAAGACTTTGAGTGCGCCGCATTCGCGCAACACTTCAATCATTTTGCGCGGATTTTTTTCCATCAAACCTTTCGCCAATTCCTGCCAGACGCGTTCGGCAACCAATGCGTCCGCTTCGCCGTTTGCCACCATCTGCCGCATCAGCTTCATGGTTTCTTCGGCGATTTCAAATCCGTAGCGCGCGGCAAAGCGGGCAGTACGCAGGATGCGGACGGGGTCTTCGGCAAAGGCCGGGGAAACGTGGCGCAAAATGCCTGCCGCCAAATCCCGTTGTCCGCCGAAAGGGTCGATAATCTTGCCGTCCGCATCTTGCGCCATCGCGTTGATGGTCAGGTCGCGGCGCATCAAGTCCTGCTCCAGCGTAACGTCTTTGTCGGCGTGGAAACTGAAGCCAGCGTAACCTTTGGCGGTTTTGCGCTCGGTGCGGGCGAGGGCGTATTCTTCGTGCGTTTCGGGATGGAGAAACACGGGAAAATCTTTGCCGACAGGCTGGAAGCCTTGCGCCAGCATGGTTTGTGCGTCTGCGCCGACGACCACCCAATCGCGGTCTTTGACGGGCAAGCCCAAAAGATAATCGCGGACGGCACCGCCGACGAGGTAAGTCTGCATATGCTTCCTATTTTAAAGTTATCAACAATGCCGTCTGAAGCGGCTTCAGACGGCATTGTTCCAACCGGCGGTTATGCTACGCCTTTTTTCTCCAAGTAACTTTCGTAATCGCCCAAGTAGTGTTCATATCCGCCTTTGCCGTCCAGTTCGATGATTTGGGTTGCCAAGGAGGAAACGAACTGACGGTCGTGGGAGACAAAAATCAGCGTGCCGTTGTATTTTTCCAGTGCCATGTTCAAGGATTCGATGCTTTCCATGTCCATATGGTTGGTCGGTTCGTCCATGACTAAGACATTGGGTTTCAACAGCAACAGTTTGCCGTAAAGCATACGGCCTTTTTCACCACCGGAGAGAACCTTCACTTTTTTCACGACATCGTTACTGCCGAAGAGCAAACGCCCCAAAGTGCCGCGGATGACTTGTTCGTCGTCGCCTTCCTGCCCCCATTGGCGCATCCATTCGCTCAGGTCCATATCGACGTCGAAGTCGTTTTCATGGTCTTGCGGATAGTAGCCGACACTGGCTTTTTCCGCCCATTTGATGGTGCCTTCGTCCGGTAACAGGCCGTCTGAATATTCGGGGTTGTACGCGCCGGCCAAGAGTTTCAGCAGGGTGGATTTGCCCGCGCCGTTCGGGCCGATGATGGCGAGGCGTTGTCCCGCTTCAAGGATGAAGTTCAGGTTTTTAAACAACTGGGTTTCAAAGCGTTTCGCCAGTTTTTCAACTTCCACAGCCTGACGGTGCAGCTTGGCTTTTTCATCGGCTTCAAAACGGATATACGGGTTTTGACGGGTGGAAGGTTTGACTTCGACCATCTCCGATTTGATTTTGTCGGCCTGTTTCAGACGGCTGGTTGCCTGACGGGCTTTGGATTTGTTGGCAGAGAAGCGGGCGACGAACTCTTGCAGCTCTTGCAGTTTCTCTTTGGCTTTGGCATTGTCTTTCAGGGCGCGTTCGCGCGATTGGGCGGAGGCGAGCATGTAGTCGTCGTAGTTGCCCGGATAGATGGTGATGGTGTTGTAGTCCAAATCCGCCATGTGAGTGCAGACTTCGTTCAAAAAGTGGCGGTCGTGGCTGATGATAATCATCGTGGAGTCGTATTGGTTCAACACGCCTTCCAACCAGCGGATGGTATTGATGTCCAAGTTGTTGGTCGGTTCGTCCAAGAGCAATACATCCGGTTTGGAGAACAGGGCTTGCGCCAGCAATACGCGCAGTTTGAAGCCCGGGGCGACTTCTGCCATGGTCGCATTGTGCAAATCTTCGGAAATGCCCACGCCGCTCAACAGTTCGGCGGCGCGCGCTTCGGCGGTGTAGCCGTCGTATTCGGCGAACTTGGCTTCCAGTTCGGCGGCTTTCATGTAGTCGTCTTCGGTGGCTTCGAGGTTGGCGTAAATCGCGTCGCGTTCGGTCATCGCCGCCCACATTTCGGTATGGCCCATCATCACCACGTCCAGCACGCGCATGTCTTCGTAGGCAAACTGGTCTTGGCGCAATTTACCCAAACGCACGCCGTTTTCAATCGCAACTTCACCGGCCGTCTGTTCCAAATCGCCGCCGAGGATTTTCATGAAGGTGGATTTGCCCGAGCCGTTCGCGCCGATCAAGCCGTAGCGGTTGCCTTCGCCGAATTTGACGGATACGTTTTCAAACAGCGGCTTCGCGCCGAACTGCATGGTAATGCCGTTGGTAGAAATCATTATGGGTAAAACCTTATATTGAACAAGAGATTAAATTTGTTGAATTTTCGGATTGTAACATAACCGCCCCGCCGTCTGAAACAGACGGGCAAATTTTCAGACACTTATAGTAAAATATCCGTTTTATTATTTCAGACAAAAGGTTTCCAAATGATAGTCCTTCACGGCATCCCAAATTGCGATACGGTCAAAAAAGCCAAAAACCGGCTTGCCGGATACGGCTTGGAGTTTGAGTTTCGGGATTTCAAAAAACAGATGCCGTCTGAAGCGGAAATCTGCTCGTGGCTGGAACAAGTGCCTTTGGAAACCCTGCTCAACAAACGCGGGACAAGCTGGCGCAAACTCGATGCCGAAACACAGCAAAAAGCCCTGTCCTCGACAGCGGAGGCCGTCAAACTGATGTCCGAAATGCCGAGCCTGATCAAGCGTCCCGTATTGGAGTGCGGCGGCAAGGTTTACGCCGGCTTCAGCGAAGAAACCTACGACGGCATCTTCAACCGGCAAGCCCCGTGCAGACAGGGATAAAAACCGTTACAATACCCGACTTGAATTTCCCGTTCCCATTCTATATCCCGATTTAAAATATGTTCCATTCCATCGAAAAATACAGAACGCCCGCCCAAGTCCTTTTGGGCCTGATTGCATTAACCTTCGTCGGCTTCGGGGTCAGCACGGTATCCCATCCGGGTGCCGACTACATCGTCCAAGTGGGCGACGAAAAAATCAGCGACCACTCCATCAACAACGCCATACAGAACGAACAGGCGGACGGCGGCGGCCCTTCGCGCGACGCGGTGTTCCAATCCCTGCTGCAACGCGCCTACCTGAAACAGGGCGCGAAGCTGATGGGCATTTCGGTTTCTTCCGAACAAATCAAGCAGATTATCGTGGACGATCCCAATTTCCACGACGCAAACGGCAAATTCGACCACGCGCTTTTAAACCGCTACCTTTCCCAACGTCATATGTCTGAAGACCAGTTTGTCGAAGAAATCCGCGATCAGTTTGCCTTGCAGAATTTGGTAAACCTCGTCCAAAACGGCGTATTGGTCGGCGACGCGCAGGCGGAACAGCTGATCAGGCTGACGCAGGTCAACCGCACCATCCGTTCGCACACTTTCAACCCCGACGAGTTCATCGCCCAAGTCAAAGTGTCTGAAGCCGATTTGCAGAAATTTTATAATGCGAACAAAAAAGACTATCTGCTGCCGCAGGCGGTCAAATTAGAATATGTCGCCTTGAATCTGAAGGATTTTGCAGACAAACAGACCGTCAGTGAAACGGAAGTGAAAAATGCGTTTGAAGAGCGCGTGGCGCGTTTGCCGACAAATGAAGCCAAACCTTCTTTCGAGCAGGAAAAAGCCGCCGTCGAAAACGAATTGAAAATGAAAAAGGCGGTTGCCGACTTCAATAAGGCAAAAGAAAAGCTGGGCGATGACGCGTTCAACCATCCTTCCTCGCTTGCCGAAGCCGCCAAAAACAGCGGTTTGAAAGTCGAAACCCAAGAAACTTGGCTGAGCAGGCAGGATGCGCAAATGTCCGGTATGCCCGAAAACCTGATCAATGCCGTATTCAGCGACGACGTATTGAAGAAAAAACACAATTCCGAAGTGCTGACCATCAACAGCGAAACCGCGTGGGTCGTCCGCGCCAAAGAAGTCCGCGAAGAGAAAACCCTGCCGTTTGCCGAAGCCAAAGACGCGGTACGTCAGGCTTATATCCGTACCGAAGCCGCCAAACTTGCCGAAAACAAGGCAAAAGACGTGCTTACCCAACTGAACGGCGGCAAGGCTGTTGACGTGAAATGGTCGGAAGTGTCCGTTTTGGGCGCACAGCAGGCAAGGCAGTCCATGCCGCCCGAGGCTTATGCGGAACTGCTGAAAGCAAAACCGGCAAACGGCAAACCCGCCTACGTCAGGCTGATCGGTCTGCCGGCACCCGTGATTGTCGAAGTACAGGCTGTAACCCCGCCGGATGATATCGCCGCACAGCTTCCGCTTGCAAAACAGGCTTTGGCGCAACAGCAGTCTGCCAATACTTTCGACTTGTTGATACGTTATTTCAACGGCAAAATCAAACAGACCAAAGGAGCGCAATCGGTCGACAACGGCGACGGTCAGTAATTGACACTTTTGTTGACAAAATAACGGTCGGAATATTCCGGCCGTTTTCCCATACGGCGGAATATGATGAGCCACAAAAAACAAGATGCCTTCCAAGGATTGATCGACGCGCTGAAGGTTTTACCCAACGTCGGGCCGAAATCGGCACAGCGGATAGCGTATCATTTGCTCCAACACAAGCGCAAAGAGGCTGAAAAACTGGTGGATGCCTTGCAGACGGCATTGAAGCAGGTCGATCATTGCGCGATGTGCAACACGTTTTGCGAAGGCGGATTGTGCGATATTTGTGCCGATGAAACACGCGACGGGCGGCGGCTGATGGTGGTGCATATGCCTGCCGACGTGTCGAATATGGAAGCGGCAAACTGCCACGACGGGCTGTATTTCGTCCTGATGGGGCAAATCAATACGGCACTGGGAATGGACGTATCCGCCATCGCATTGGACAGGCTGGCGCAACGGCTGGGCGGCGGGGAAGTCGAAGAAATCATTATTGCAACCGCTTTTACCGCAGAAGGCAATGCGACGGCGTATGTCCTGTCCGAGTTTTTTAAAAACCTGCCTTACAAAGTCAGCAGGCTGTCGCAGGGCATCCCCTTGGGCGGCGAATTGGAATATGTCGATGCGGGAACGCTGGCGCAGGCGGTGTACGAACGCCGCCTGATTAAAGAAGGCGGGGCATAACGCCGCCAATGCAAAATGCCGTCTGAAGCCTTCAGACGGCATTTTTCCGGGCGGTTTACTTGCAGTTTAGCCCTTGAATCTGCAATGCGCCTCCGTTGCCGACTTTGAACACGCACTGCGTCGCGCTGCTGCCGGACACGGTAATGCTGTCGCTGCCGCCGTTCAGGCTGATAGGTTCCTTAACACCCATACCGACTGCCGTTGCCGCCAGCTTTTGCGCGTCGGCTTCGGAATAAGGCGTGTTGTTGGCATCGATTTTGATTTCTTTGGCGTAGGCAGCCGCAGCGGCGGATAAGGCGATGGCGCACAAAGCAAAAGCAGTTCGGATATTCATTGTTTTCCTCAAGAAACGGTTTTTCTGAAGGAAAGGATAGGGCAGTTTGACGCGTTGTGCAAGTTTTCCGCCCGCTCTGCCGCCCCGTCCCCCGCACTCGGGCGTTCGGACGCTGCCTGGGTTTTACGGTACAATAAACTTTTGCCGCCGCCCCCAAACCGCCGTCCGGGGCGGCACGTTTGCAGACATTTTTAAGGTAGCGTTATGTTTTCTCTAGAGGCTTGGATAGGCTTGAGGTATCTCAGGGCGAAAAAGCGCAACGGCTTTATGTCGTTTATCACGATGGTTTCGATTGCCGGAATCGCCTTGGGCGTAACCGCGCTGATTGTCGTCTTGTCGGTTATGAACGGCTTTCAGAAAGAAATACGCGGGCAGCTCCTGAATGTCGCGCCGCACGCCGAAATCGGCTATATCGACAATACGGATACGGATTGGCGCAACCTGCTTCGGTTTACCGAAAACCGCAAAGGTATTTTGGCTGCCGCGCCCTATGTTTCCAATCAGGCATTGCTGGCCAATGCGGGCGAAATCAGGGGCGTGCAGATGCGCGGCATTTTGCCGTCTGAAGAGCGCAAAGTGGTGGAATACGGCGACAAAATGCCGGCAGGCAAATTTGAAGACCTGATTCCGGGCGAGTTTGACATTATCCTCGGTGTCGGCTTGGCGGAGGCTTTGGGGGCGGAAGTCGGCAATAAAGTTACCGTCATCACGCCGGAGGGCAACGTTACCCCTGCCGGAGTCGTGCCGCGCCTGAAGCAGTTTACCGTGGTCGGTCTGGTTAAGACGGGCGTTTACGAAGTGGACAACTCATTGGCGATGACGCATATCCAAGACGCGCGCGTACTGTACCGCTTGGATAAGGAAGTTGCGGGGCTGCGGCTGAAACTCGCCGACCCGCAAAACGCCCCCGCCTTGACGGCAACACTGATTCCGGAGGCGCAAAGGGATACGGTTTGGGTGCGCGATTGGACGTTCAGCAATCGAAGCTATTTTGAGGCGGTCGAGTTGGAAAAACGGATGATGTTCATCATCCTGACGCTGATTATCGCCGTGGCGGCGTTCAACCTTGTCTCTTCCTTGGTGATGGCGGTTACGGAAAAGCAGGCGGACATTGCGATTTTACGGACTTTGGGTCTTTCCCCTGGCGGCGTGATGAAGATTTTTATGGTGCAGGGCGCGTTTTCAGGCTTTTTCGGCACGCTGGCGGGTGTGGTCTGCGGCGTGCTTTTGGGTTGGAACGTCGGCAGGGTCGTGGCGTTTTTTGAAAACCTGCTCGGTGTCCACCTCATCAATTCGCAGGTTTATTTTATCGACTACCTGCCCAGCGATGTCGATATGGGCGACGTTGCCCTGATTGCCTGCATTTCTTTGGGACTGTCTTTCGTGGCGACGCTCTACCCGAGCCGGCGCGCGTCAAAAACCCAACCGGCGGAGGCTTTGCGTTATGAGTGAGTTGATTTTGAAATGCGAAGGCGTGGGCAAACGCTATCGGGACGGCGGTTTGGACGTTCGGGTGCTGCACGGCTTGGATTTGGAAATCCGCGCGGGGGAAAGCACTGGCATCATCGGTTCTTCGGGCAGCGGAAAATCGACGCTGCTGCATATTCTAGGCGGGCTGGATATGCCGTCTGAAGGCAGGGTGCTGCTGATGGGCGAGGATTTGCGTACCTTAAACCAGCGGCGTTTGGGCGATTTACGTAACCGCCATCTCGGTTTCGTGTACCAGTTCCACCATCTTCTGCCTGAATTTTCGGCACTGGAAAACGTGATGATGCCGCTTCTGATCGGCAAAAAAAGCCGTGAAGAGGCGGCAGAAACGGCAATGTCGATGCTCGACAAGGTCGGACTGAAACACCGTTCGACGCACCGCGCGGGCGAACTTTCAGGCGGTGAGCGGCAGCGTGCCGCCATTGCGCGCGCCTTGGTTACGCAACCCAAATGCCTGCTTGCCGACGAACCGACCGGCAATCTCGACCGAGCAAACGCAAGGAATGTTTTGGATATGATGCTGGAACTGAAAACAGAATTGGGAACGGGGCTGGTGGTCGTAACGCACGACGACGAACTCGCCGGCCGCTTCGGGCGCGTGATGGTCATGAAAGACGGCAGCCTGCACCCCAAACAGGGCGCAAACGCCTAAACAGCCGAAACAACACCGCGCCGTCTGAAGCCCCACGCCTTCAGACGGCATTTCGACAAGGAATACGATGGAACGGCAGACAGATGAATTTGCCCAAGCGGCGGCAAGGGCGGCAATCCGTTTTTTGGAACACTATGCGGGTTCTGGCGACGAAGTGCTTGCAAACTGTACCGAACGCCTGTTTCAGGCATTGCAGAACGGTCATTCGTTTATCCGTTTGAGCGGTGGCGAGGCTGATGCGCTGTCGGCACTCGCACCCGTGGTCGGAACATCCGCCGCGCCTTTGATTTTGGAAGGCAGAAGGCTGTTTTTGGGCAGGATGTGGCAGTTGGAATACGATTTGGCTGCCGAGATAAAACGCTTGGCGGCAGCCGGCACATCCGCCCCCGACGCGACAGGTGCGCGGCAAAACCTCGCAAAATGGTTTCAAGGCGCGGGCAGCGAAGGACAGCGCGATGCCGCCGCCTTGGCACTGTTACAGTCTTTTATGGTGATTACCGGCGGGCCGGGAACGGGCAAAACGACAACGGTTGCCAAACTGCTGGCGCTGATTTGCGGTGAAGACGAAAATCTTCCCCATATCGCGCTTGCCGCACCGACGGGCAAAGCGGCAGCACATATGGCGCGCGCGCTGCACCGTGCAATCAACGGTTTTGACGCGCCGGAGGCCGTCCGCCGCCATTTGCTCAAACTGGAAGGGCAAACCGTCCACCGATTGCTGAAGCTGCGCCCGCCCAAAATGCAGGCGGCGTTCGACCATATCCGTCCGCTGCCGTTCGATGTGCTGATTGTCGATGAAGCCTCCATGTTGGATACCGCATTGATGCTGCAACTTTTGAAAGCGGTCAAAACCGGCGCGCGCGTGATTCTGCTGGGGGATGAAAACCAGCTCCCGTCCGTCGGAATCGGGGCGGTGCTGTCCGTTTTGTCGCAAAAAACCGTTTTGGACGGAGAAACGCACCAAAGGCTGGCCGGCTTCCTTCCGGAACACGGTTTCAGCGTCAGCGCAAATCCGCCCGTGTTGGCGCAAAACACCGCCCATCTGTCGTTCAGCCACCGCTTCGGCGACAACAGCGGCATCGGCTGCCTTGCCCGTGCCGCCGTATCGGGCGATGAGGGGGCGTGGGCATTGTTTGACCAGTTTCCGGACGAACTGGAACATTCGGAATGCAGTCCGAACGCTCGAGTCGAAAGGTTGTACCGGGCGCACAAAGCCTATTGGCAGGCGGTAAAAGACGGCAATATCGAAGCCGCATACGCAGGCATCTCGGATATCGTGGTCCTGGCAGCTTGGCGGCAGGATGCGGAAGACTTCAACGAAGCCTATTGCCGCCATGTACGCCGCAAAATGAACATACCGGAACATCAGGCCTATTTCGCCGGAGAACCGATTATGATCAGACAGAACGACTACGCGCTTGAACTGTTCAACGGCGACATCGGATTGATTATGGAAGATGTCGGACGGCAGGGCAGCCTTGCCGCCTATTTTGCCGATGCGGACGGATTTAAAAAGGTAGCGGTAAGCTGCCTGCCCGATTTCGAACCCGCATTCGCCATGACCGTCCACAAAAGCCAAGGTTCGGAATATCGGGAAGTCTGGCTGCTGCCGCCTTCCGCCGCACCTTCGGACGAAGGGGACGATGCATTGTCCGGATTGAGTAAGGAGCTGTTATATACCGCCATTACCCGCGCGAGGGAGAAGTTCGTATTCTTCGGCGGAGAAGAAACCTTCCGGCAAGCTGCCGCCACTGTCAAAACGCGTCAGACGGCATTGGGCAGTATGCTCGAGCGGGTATTTTCACAAGAATAATCCGCCCGAATGATGCCGTGCCGGCGGCGCGGGCGTTCCGATGTCTGCCGCCGGAAGCGCACCGCAGCCCCTTATGCCTTTTTCAAACGGTATAGGAAAGTAGTTTCCCTGTTTCGGGCAAAAGCCAGCGGATCGTCCGGGTCGGCAGCTTTTTTGTGAACCGGTTTGGTTTTCAAAACATCCGCAACGCGCAAATCTGCCTGAGCAAATGCCTTATCCAGAAAATCGGACGGACGCAGGTGCAGATGTTCGGCAAGGTCGGAAATAATCAGACGGATTTCTCCATCGGGATTCAGATGTTTCGGCGCATCCCGCAAAAACGCAGCCAGCATCGCAGATTCGGGGTCGTATAACGCGGATTCGACGGCGGAAGTTGGCTTGGCAGGAAGCCAGGGCGGATTGCAGACAATCAGGTCGGCAAACCCTTCGGGAAACAGATCGGTTTCCCGTATCTCAACCTGTTTTTCAAAGCCCAAACGGGCAATATTGGCACGGGCGCAGGCGACGGCTTTCGGATTGGTATCCGTGCCGATGACGGAAGGAATGCCCTGTTTCGCCAAAATGGCGGCAAGCACGCCCGAGCCCGTCCCGATATCGAATGCCGTCTGAAAACCCGTTGACGGCGCATGGGCGAGCAGGTCGAGGTATTCGCCGCGCAACGGCGAGAATACGCCGAAAGGAACGTGTATGCTGCTGCCCAGCTGCGGAACGGCAACCCCTTTCTTATGCCACTCGTGCGCACCCATAAACCCCAGCAGCAGATTGAGCGGCAGGAAAAACGGTTTGCCGTCCGCCTCTCCGTACACGTCGAGCAGGGCGGCGCGTATATCGGGCGCGCGTTTGTTGTCCAACACAAAACCGGGGCGGATTTCAACGGCAAGCATATTCAGAATACGGCTCTGCTGCGCCTGCTTCATACGGTGGGCGTGGAAAAGGGCGGCAATATCCGCATCGGAACGGACGGCGGCAGGTTTGCGGACCTTCTTCTTCATTGCGGAAAGCACCTGTTTGGCATTGTGGAAATCGCCCTGCCAGACAGTTGCAATATTTTGATAGGCAGCCTTCAAAATGCCGTTTGCACCACTTTCGCGGACATAATGCCAACCTTTGGGCGGCTTTTGCAGACTTTCGTTGCGCCATTCGAACCCGTTATCGGGAAAAATAAAAGAAGACATGGAATACCTGCGTCATGTTTTGAAAATAGGGCGGCAGAACCGCAAACCATACGGATGGTACAGCAAGGAGCGGCAACACAGAACAGTTTTTTGTTCCCGCCTTGTCTTTCCAAGCCCATGCCGTCTGAAGCCGGAATGTTTCAGACGGCATCGCATCAAACTCCATAAATAAACCACATATGCTTGAAATAATACCTTCAACCCCAATGTACGCGAAAATCGGCAATCTGTCAGACACAAGAGAGTACCTATGACACAAAAAGAAAAGCATTTTGAGGAATATGCCGCCTTGGCAACCCTTCCTTTGCGGGATGTCGTCGTTTACCCGCATATGGTTCTGCCGCTGTTTGTCGGCAGGCCGAAATCCATCGCCGCACTGGAAAACGCCATTACCCGCGAGGAGCCGGTTTTCCTGTTGGCGCAAACCGATGCGGCGGTAGAAGAACCGGTTGCCGCCGACCTGTATCAGACCGGTACGGTCGCACAAGTCCTGCAAGTGTTGAAACTACCCGACGGCACGGTAAAAGTATTGGTCGAAGGGCTGTATCGCGGACGTGTTCTGACTATTGAAGACACGGGCGGGCTGTTCGTTTCCCATATAGAGGCGGTCGTGGAAGAAGACACGGGCGGCAATACCGACCTCGAAGCCGTGCGCCGCACCCTGTTGGCGCAGTTTGAACAATACGCCAAACTCAATAAAAAAATCCCCGCCGAAATTATCGGCAGCATTAACGGCATTGCCGAAAACAGCCGGCTAACCGATACAGTCGCAGCGCATTTGCAGTTGAAACTGACGCAACGCCAACAGATTTTGGAGATTTCCGAAATCGGCAAACGGATGGAATTCCTGCTGGCACAGCTGGAATCCGAACTCGACATTATGCAGGCCGAAAAACGCATACGCGGACGCGTCAAACGCCAAATGGAAAAATCCCAGCGCGAATATTATCTGAACGAACAGATTAAAGCGATACACAAAGAATTGGGCGAAGAAGACGAAAACGGCGAACTGGATGCCTTGGAAGCAGGCATCAAAAAGGCGGGTATGAGTAAAGAAGCGGAAGAAAAATGCCTGTCCGAACTGAAAAAACTCAAAATGATGCCGCCGATGTCTGCCGAATCCACCGTCGTACGCAACTACATCGACACCCTGCTCGAACTGCCGTGGAAGAAAAAATCCCGCGTCAGCAAAGGCATCGCCAAAGCCGGACTGGTGCTGGATGCCGACCACTACGGCCTGGAAAAAGTCAAAGAACGGATTTTGGAATACCTCGCCGTCCAAAAACGTATGGACAAACTCAAAGGCCCGATTCTGTGCCTGGTCGGCCCTCCAGGCGTGGGCAAAACCTCTTTGGGCGAATCCATCGCCAAAGCAACGGGGCGGAAATATGTCCGCATGGCTTTGGGCGGCGTGCGCGACGAAAGCGAAATCCGGGGACACCGCCGCACCTATATCGGCTCCATGCCTGGTAAGATTCTGCAGAATATGGCAAAAGCCGGCGTAAAAAACCCATTGTTCCTGCTCGACGAAATCGACAAATTGGGTAGCGACTTCCGGGGCGATCCCGCCAGCGCGTTGCTCGAAGTGCTTGATCCCGAGCAAAACAACAAGTTCGCCGATCATTATGCCGAAGTGGATTACGATTTGAGCGATGTGATGTTTATTGCGACTTCAAACAGCCTGAATATCCCGACCCCGCTGCTCGACCGTATGGAAATCATCCGTCTGTCCGGCTACACCGAAGACGAAAAAATCAATATCGCGATGCAGTACCTCGTGCCGAAGCAAATGAAGCGCAACGGCGTGAAAGAAGGGGAATTGGCAATCGAAGAAAGCGCGGTGCGCGATATTATCCGTTACTACACCCGCGAGGCGGGCGTGCGTTCGCTCGACCGCGAGATTGCCAAAATCTGCCGCAAGGTGGTGATGCAGATTACCTTGGACGAAGATAAGAAGAGGTTGTCTGAAACCAAGAAAACCAGCAAAGCCAAACCTAAAGCGGTTAAAGTAAATGAGAAAAATCTGCACGACTATTTGGGTGTGCGCCGCTTCGATTACGGCGTTGCCGAAAGCGAAAACCGTATCGGACAAGTAACCGGTCTGGCGTGGACAGAAGTCGGCGGCGAACTGCTGACCGTCGAAGCCGCAGCATTGCCGGGTAAGGGCGTGATTCAGTGCACCGGCCAGTTGGGCGATGTGATGAAGGAATCCGTGTCTGCAGCGTGGTCGGTTGTCCGCTCCCGCGCGGAATCAGTGGGCTTGGCTCCTGATTTTTACGAGAAAAAAGACATCCATGTCCATGTTCCCGAAGGTGCGACGCCGAAAGACGGTCCGAGTGCGGGCATTGCCATGACTTTGGCGATGGTGTCTGCATTCACCAAAATCCCGGTGCGCGCCGATGTTGCCATGACGGGCGAAATTACCCTGCGCGGCGAAGTCCTGCCGATTGGCGGTCTGAAGGAAAAACTGTTGGCTGCGCTTCGCGGCGGCATCAAACACGTTTTAATTCCAAAAGACAACCTCAAAGACTTGGAAGAAATCCCTGAAAACGTGAAAACCGGCCTGACCATCCATCCGGTCAAATGGATAGACGAGGTATTGGCTCTGGGTTTGGAAAGCCAGCCTGAGCCTTGGGCAGAACCTTCTGGTGCGGAAGCGGCGGCGGAATCCGCTTCAAAACCAAAACCCCGCAGCAGGGCAACCAAACATTGAAACGCAGGAAATGTGTTGTAAAAATGCGGTTTCGTCCTGAAAGCCTGTCAAATAGGGTGATTCCGTATTTTTTGCTTGACACGGCAATTTCAGAATTGCTATAAAGCGAAAGTTGCTCAAGCAGTACAAACCCCGAGTATTCGGGCATTTCATCATTTTTTAAGACAGGAAGGGACTGATTGTGAACAAGTCTGAATTGATCGAAGCGATTGCTCAAGAAGCCGACATTTCCAAAGCCGCCGCACAAAAAGCTTTGGATGCCACTACCAATGCAGTAACCACCGCCCTGAAACAAGGCGACACCGTTACTTTGGTCGGTTTCGGTACTTTCTACGTGGGCGAACGTGCGGAACGCCAAGGCCGCAACCCCAAAACCGGCGAGCCTCTGACCATTGCCGCCGCCAAAACGCCTAAATTCCGCGCCGGCAAAGCTTTGAAAGACGCACTGTAAGCCGTTTTTTATGAAAAAAGCCGATTCTTTAAAGAATCGGCTTTTTTATCGGTCCACATTATTCTGATTTCAAATCGGCAACACACTGCTTGTCACGTGCTTCAAAGGCATTTGCGCCGCCGAGCAGGTCAAGCTGTTCTTGTGCGCCGAGTTTGCCGAAGGATCTAATCTGTTTCTCGCTCAATCTGTCCAAAGGCTGCTCCCACATACATTTGCAGTAGTCGACGGCGAGGCGGGTATTGTTTGAATCTAAACCGCGGGCCCGCAAATCGTTTTGCCATTTTTCGGCAAACGGAATATTCTTCACGCAAGACTCGACAATTTTCTGTTTTGCCTGCGGTTTGGACATCGCGCATTGGGAGAGCAGGGCGGTTAAAGCGAGCAACGCCAAAATGACCCACGCCCAAATGCGGATGGTGCGGATTTTGGCTTTTGCTTTTTTGCGCGCGGCAACCTGCTCTTTCGTCAGCATTTCGTGTTTCGGCTCAGTCATGCAGGCTTTCCATGCGGATCATGGTAATCGGTTTTTCCACGCAATCCAGTGCTTCGATGGCTGCGATTGCCGACTTGATGTGTTTTTCGACCGTGCTGTGGGTCAGAATCACGATTTCGGCAGTGGTCTGATCAATCACGCCTTTTTGAATCAGTGCTTCGATGGACACGTTTTCTTGTGCCAACAGCGCGGCGATTTGCCCCAGCGTGCCCGGTTCGTCTTTGGCTTGGACGCGCAGGTAGTAGCTGCTGGTAATTTCGTCCATAGGCAGGATGGTTTGCGCTTGGACTTGCGCGGGTTGGAACGCCAGATGCGGTACGCGGTGGGCGGTATCGGCTTCAACCAGGCGGGCGATGTCGATGATATCGGCAACCACGGCGGAAGCGGTCGGCAATGCGCCCGCGCCCGCGCCGTAATATAAGGTTTCGCCAACCATATCGGCGTTGACGCGCACGGCGTTCATCACGCCGTTGACGTTTGCCAAGAGGCGGCTTTCGGGAATCAGGGTAGGGTGGACGCGCAGCTCGATGCCTTTGCCGGTTTTGCGGGTAATGCCCAACAGTTTGATGCGATAGCCAAGTTCTTCGGCGTATTTGATGTCGCGGCTGTCGAGTTTGCTGATGCCTTCGAGGTAGCAGGCGGAAAAGTTCATCGGCGTGCCGAATGCCAGTGCGCTCATGATGGTGATTTTATGGCCCGCATCGTTGCCTTCGATGTCGAAGGTCGGATCGGCTTCGGCATAACCCAATGCCTGCGCTTCTTTCAGTACATCGGCAAACGCGCTGCCTTTTTCGCGCATTTCGGAGAGGATGAAGTTGCTGGTGCCGTTAATAATGCCGGCGATGGATTTAATCCTGTTTGCCGCCAAACCTTCGCGCAGGGCTTTGATGATTGGGATACCGCCCGCTACTGCCGCTTCAAATTGGACGATGACGTTTTGTTTTTCCGCCAGCGGGAAGATTTCGTTGCCGTATTCGGCGAGCAGTTTTTTGTTGGCGGTAACGATGTGTTTGCCGTTTTCAATGGCTTTCAACACCGCATCTTTGGCAATGCCGGTACCGCCGAACAATTCGACGACGACATCGACGTCTTCACGTGCGACCAGTTCGAACGGATCTTTGACAAAGGCTGCGGACGGGCAGGTTTGTCGGGCTTTTTCTTCACTCAAATCGCACACGGCAGAAATACGGATTTCGCGCCCCAAGCGACGGGAAATTTCCTCCGCGTTGTCCCGCAACACGGCAGCCGTACCGCCGCCGACCGTACCCAAACCTAAAAGACCGATGTTTACTGGCTTCATTGTGTCTCCTTGTAAGCCGACTGAAATGTAAATATTGAAAGACGAAAATATCCGCTGCCGATATAATTGTGCCGCACTTTGAATCAAATGCCGTCTGAAATCGGCAGGCGGGTCAGATGAAATCTGCCAATCCTACATGAATTCGCCTGATTTTGCACCCCTTTCGGTGTAGATGATGCGGCAACGGGGTAAAAAAATGTTGTTTGAAGAAAATCCGATAGACGGACAGTTTGCGGAATATGAATGCGGTGCGGGCGGAATCCGGCTGGCGGGGCAAAGTTTCCATAAACCCGTGCTTGTACATAAGGATTCGGTCTGCCTGTCGCAATGCCGAACCTTGTCCGATCTGACTCCGGAAAACCTGTTGTCCGACATCAAACCTGTTGACTATCTGGAAATATTGATTATCGGGACGGGCGCGGCTCAGGAGTTTATCCATCCCAAAATCATGGCGGATTTTTCTCGAATCGGAATCGGCGTGGAATGTATGAATACCGATTCGGCATTCAGGACATTGGTTTTCCTGCACTCGGAAGGGCGCAGGGCTTGGGCTTGGCTTCAGCCGTAAATTTCCCGTTTCAGACGGCATCGGCACTGACTTTCAGGTAAAATACGGGCTTTTCCCGCCCGACGATGTTTCCGTTATGATTGAAATCAAAAACCTCACCCTGCAACGCGGTTTGAAAGTCCTGCTCGACAAAGCCAACGCTACCGTCAATCCCGGTCAGCGCGTCGGTTTGATCGGCAAAAACGGGACGGGCAAATCGAGCCTGTTTGCCTTAATCAAGGGTGAAATCACTCAGGACGGCGGCGATGTCTCGATTCCGAAAAACTGGCGGCTCGCTTCCGTTTCCCAAGAAACGCCCGATTTGGATATTTCCGCTTTAGATTACGTTTTGCAGGGCGATGCCGAGTTACAGACCCTTCAGACGGCATTGAGGCAGGCGGAAGCGCAAAACGACGGTATGAAACAGGCGGAATATCATGCCAAATTGGAAGAAATCGACGCTTATACCGCGCCGGCCCGCGCGGCAAAATTGTTGAACGGGCTGGGTTTTTCGCAAGAAGAACACAGCCGCCCCGTCAAATCCTTTTCCGGCGGCTGGCGTATGCGCTTGAATCTTGCGCAAGCCCTGATTTGCCGCGCCGATTTGCTGCTTTTGGACGAACCGACCAACCACTTGGATTTGGAAACCGTCTTGTGGCTGGAAAACCACCTTGCCTCTTTACCCTGCACGCAAATCATCATTTCCCACGACCGCGATTTCCTCAATGCGGCAACCACCCAAACCATCGAATTGTCCCAGCAAAAGCTCACGCAATACGGCGGCAATTACGATTTTTACCAAAACGAACGCGCGCAGCGTCTCGCGCAGCAACAAGCCGCCTATGTCAAACAGCAGGCGCAAATCAAACATCTGCAATCCTTTATCGACCGCTTCAAAGCCAAAGCCACCAAAGCCGTTCAGGCGCAAAGCCGCATGAAGGCTTTGGCAAAGCTCGAACGCATCGCTCCCGCGCATTTGGACAGCGAGTTTTCCTTTGAGTTTTACAATCCCGAGCATCTGCCCAATCCTTTGCTGAAGCTGGAACACGCAGATTTGGGTTACGAAGGCAAAACTGTTTTGCACGACATTACCCTGTCGCTGGAAAGCGGCGCGCGCTATGGTTTATTGGGTGTCAACGGCAGCGGTAAATCTACATTTATCAAAGCCTTGGCGGGCAAAATCGATTTGCTCTCTGGCAGCATCGTCCGTTCCGAAAAACTCAATATCGGCTATTTTGCCCAACACCAACTCGATACCATCCGCGCCGACCAAAACCCTGTTTGGCATATTCAGCAGCTTTCTCCCGAAGTACGCGAACAAGAAATCCGAAATTTCCTCGGCGGCTTCAACTTTGCCGGCGATATGGCGTTGCAGAAAACCGAACCTTTTTCCGGCGGAGAAAAAGCCCGTCTCGCCCTTGCCATGATTATTTGGCAAAAGCCGAACCTGCTGCTGCTTGACGAACCAACCAACCATCTGGACTTGGATATGCGCCACGCCCTGACGCTCGCTCTGCAAAGTTTCCAAGGCGCCTTAATCATCGTATCGCACGACCGCAGCCTGCTTGAAGCGACTACCGACAGCTTCCTCCTGATCGACAAAGGCCGTCTGAAGAACTTCGACGGCGATTTGAACGATTACCGCCAATGGCGTTTGGCACAGGAAAACGCCGCCGCCGCACCCGCAGCATCCGCACAAAGCCAAAGCCGCAAAGACACCAAGCGCATCGAAGCGCAAATCCGTCAGGAAAAAGCCCGACGCGGCAAGCCGATACAGCAGAAAATAGACCGTGCCGAAAAAGAAATGGCGCAGCTTTCCGAAATTCAGACGGCATGTGAAGCATTTTTAGCACAAGAAGACGCTTACCTTGAAGCAAACAAAGAAAAATTGCAAAATACCTTATCCCAGCTGGCAAAAGTCAAAACACAACTTGCCCAAATCGAAGAGGTTTGGCTGGCTTGTCAAGAAGAATTGGAACGGATTGAAACTGAAATCGAGAAACAGTTTGCCGAGCGATAAAGAAGCGCGGGCAGGGTGCTTATCTTTGCCTGCCAATAACGGTATAATTCGGGCGTTATCACCGCCTTTTACCGGTATAAACATCAGACTTTTTGCCGCCTTGGGTCTCCTGTCCCTTTCCGGCGCGGCGGCGCAAGCCTCCGTATACCATTGCAACTCAAATGGCAAAAGCGTATATACATCAGCCCCAGCAGGATCGTGCGCCGATGCGGATTTACCTAAAATCAGCAGCCATCAGGGAGGCGGATACCGCCTGAAAATTAAAAAACTCAGTTAAGAAGCCAAAATACACATAGAAAGTAAAAAGAAAAACAAAAAACCTGCCGGGAAAAAGAACAAGCAGGCTGCCAAAGCCCCGAAAGAAAATCAAAAGCAAACAACCGAAAAGAAAAGCCCGTAAAACGCCAAGAAAGCATTATAAAAAATACCAAAAAATCAAATAATTATCCGAGAATCAAGCACATTATGAAATCAAAACTCCCCTTAATCCTAATCAACTTTTCCCTGATTTCAAGCCCATTGGGTGCGAATGCGGCCAAAATCTACACCTGCACAATCAACGGAGAAACCGTTTACACCACCAAGCCGTCCAAAAGCTGCCACTCAACCGATTTGCCCCCAATCGGCAACTACAGCAGCGAACGCTATATCCCGCCCCAAACGCCCGAACCGGTATCATCACCGTCAAACGGCGGACAGGTTGTCAAATATAAAGCCCCGGTCAAAACAGTATCCAAGCCGGCAAAATCCAATACGCCGCCGCCGCAACAAGCACCCTCAAACAACAGCAGACGCTCAATTCTCGAAACAGAATTGAGCAACGAACGCAAAGCATTGGTTGAAGCCCAAAAAATGTTATCACAAGCACGTCTGGCAAAAGGCGGCAACATCAACCATCAAGAAATCAACGCATTGCAAAGCAATGTATTGGACAGGCAGCAAAATATCCAAGCACTGCAAAGAGAATTGGGACGTATGTAAAGCCGTGTTTTCAAATCAACTGTTCCAAGGATTTGACAGAAGAAATGATGAAAAAGCAGCGGCATATCCTGTGTGTCGGCTGCCTGTATATTATATTGAAGGTCAACGTATTTCCCAATACCGGCTGGATGGAAGCATCGAAAGGGATGCAGGGCATATCGTTCAGTACCTTCGGATACGCGGATGCTCCGGGCTATACATTCAGCCGCATTGTCCATACTTTAATTTTCCTACTTGGAAAGACCACAGGGACACGTACAACTGTTTCCGATAGTTCGCATAATATATATTATGTTAAATTATATATTTGTGCAAATAACTCCAAGGCATTAAGCTGTTGTTTGATGCTTTGCCAGTTTGGGAGAAAGTTGTCCATATGCGCCATAAAACGGGCGTTGCGATGGCGTTCGAGCAAATGGGTCAGTTCGTGGACGACGACGTATTAAGCGGTGCGGACACCCGAACCGCGATCCCCTAAATGTCTTGGTGGGAATTTAGGGGATTTTGGGGAATTTTGCAAAGGTCTCAAAACCCGCTCGCCTTATAGCCTGTCTGTGCCGCCATTTCAGCCTCCAAAACCCATATTTTCAAGGTGGGCATTGACTTTGCTTTGCCACTTTTCCACTTCTCGGGCAAGCTCGGCCATCGGGCTGCGGTAGCGGTCTTCCAGCGTGTTCAAGCGGCTGATAAGCTGCTGAATACTGTTTTCCAAGCGATTTTCGATTCGGCTTTGTAAATCGGCAAGCCATTTGTCTTGAACGGCAAGCTGCTTGATTTCGGCTTCGGAAAGTCGGCCGAATTGTTTGAATACGGCAAGGTTCAGGGCTTCGATTTGGGTTTTGACTGCGTCTTTCGCGGCTTTTTCCTGCGTCATCAGTGTTTGGGTGGTTTGTAAAACAGCCCGTTCGCCTTCTTCTATGCCGCTTTCTTCCAATGCGGTTTTCAGAAGTTTGGCGGAAAGTTTGCCTTTTGCATCCAATACGTCGTTCAGCGCACCCTCTTCGCCGCCGTGTTCTTCTATGTGGTTTTCCAATTCTTGGCTTAGGCGTTCCAGCTCGCTTTGTTTTTCTTCCAGCTTGGCGATGCCGTCTGAAAAGTAGCGGCGGGCAACCAGCTCGGGGGCGATGACTTCGCTGCGGTATTTTTTGCTGATGCGCTTGGTTTTGGCTTTGCCTTTTTTGCCGGTTTCGGTTTCCTCAAAGACGACGGTCAGGTTCGCGTCTTCATCGCTTTCTTTGGTGATTTCGGCCAGGTTTTTAACCGCCTTCCAGCCATCTTGGGCGATGAGATAAACATCGTCTTGCAGGGTTTCCGCCCAGTAGTCCGTCAGGATTTGGTAGAAATCGTATTCTTCAATCAGGCTGCCGGGTTTGAACGCGTCCAGCAGGCTTTCGCTCCATTTCCGGATAAGCCTGCCCGGTTGGATGGCGGCAAGGTCGTTTTGAGTGTGCCACGCGGCAAACTTTGCCAGGTGTCCGGCTTTGAAGGCGGCGTAATCGGGGTGCGCCAATATATGGGCTTTGATTTGGCTGCTTTCGATTTTATAGTGGATTAAATTTGGGGCTGTACTAGATTAGCCCTAAATTCCACACCAATCCCGCAGGATTTTAAGCTGTTGAGAGTGGGAAAGATTTGCAATCGATTCCGTTGTATAGTGGTAAAGCGGCCATCGTGTTCGGCAAACAACTCGTTTTTCATACGGCCTAAAACTTGCCAATAGGCTTCCAATGCGTCCATATCGTGCGCAGGTATGCCGCCATAAAGATAGGCGGCGAGATTTTGCAGGTCTTCAACTTCTCCGCTGTCGATATAGCGAGGCAGATTAAGGTTGTAATCTTGTGCTGCGATTTCGCTTAAATGCACCATACGGCTGTAACGAGGTTTGTGAAAGTGTCGATGATTTTGTGAATGTCTTGCTCACGCAGACGGTTTTTGTTGCCGTCTTTAATGCCGCCACTGATAACTTGGTTTGTTCCCTCTTCGGCAAATTGGGCGGTTTGGGCGTGTTCTTTGTCGATGACGATGATGCAGGCAGGAATGCCCGTGCCGTAAAACAGGTTGGCAGGCAGCCCGATAATGCCTTTAATAAGGTCAAGGTTAAGCAATTCCGTGCGAATACGCGCTTCGGCATTGCCGCGAAACAGCACACCGTGCGGAAGAATAATCGCACCTTTGCCGCTTGGTTTCAGGCTTTTGAGCAGATGCAGCAAAAAGGCGTAATCGCCGTTTTTTTCGGGCGGGATAAGGCGAATTGGCAACGGCAAAATCGAAGGTCTTAAGCCCGTCGTTTTCATCACGGAAAGACGAATCGGACAAAGTGTTCCCGGTGTTGATTTCGGCGGTTTCGTTGTTGTGCAAAATCATATTCATACGGGCAAGGGACGCGGTTGCCACATCTTTTTCCTGACCGTAAAGGCTGATTTGGCTGCCGGCTTGGGCGGCGGCTTTGAGCAACAGCGAACCCGAGCCGCAGGTCGGGTCATAAACGCTGGTGCTGGACGGGCAATCTGCGCTGATTCCGATAATCTTCGCCATAATGCGCGAGACTTCGGCAGGCGTGTAAAACTGCCCTTTGGATTTGCCTGACTCGGTCGCAAAATGGCGCATCAGGTATTCGTAGGCATCACCTAACAAATCGTCGTCTTCGGCTTGGTTGGAAGAAAGGTTGAGCTTTTCAAAAATGCCGACAAGCCTGCTCAAACGGTCGATCATCTCCTTACCTTTACCCAGTTTGTCTTCGTCGTTGAAGTCGGCAACGTCGATCACGCCTTTTAAGTCGTTGGCTTCGGCAATTTGGGCGATGATCTTATTCAGGCGGTCGCCGATGTCGGCGGTGTTTTTGAGTTTGACGATGTCGTCAAAAGTCGTATCGGCGTGCAGCTCAATCATGCCGCCGCCGTACTTATGCTTATCAGAAACATATTTTAAAAACAATAGCGTAAGCACATAGTTCTTTATAAAGGCTCGCATCCATACCGCCGCGCAACTCGTCGCAGCCCGCCCAAAGTGATGCATAAAGCTGATTTTTTTTTGATTGCCATAAGGTTTTGCCTAATAAATGGAAATTACAAATCAAACGCGATTTTAACACGCCGGCGGCAACGGCTATATCGGCATTCACAGCTTCCAGTTTATCGGATCGATACCGTGCCGGCTCAAATAGCTGTTTGCCTGTGAAAAATGGCGGCAGCCGAAAAAACCGCGATATGCCGACAGAGGAGACGGATGCGGTGCGGTCAATATCAAATGGTTTTGACTGTCTATCAGCCTCCCTTTTTGTTGTGCATACCCACCCCACAACATGAAGACAAGGTGCTTGCGGTGTGTCGCAAGCTGCCTGATGACGGTATCGGTAAAGCGTTCCCAGCCTAAAAGGGCGTGCGAATGCGCCTGTCCTGCACGCACCGTCAAAACCGTGTTCAGAAGCAATACGCCCTGCTCCGCCCACGCTGTCAGACAGCCGTGCGCGGGAATGGAAAAACCTTCGATGTCGGTTTCCAATTCTTTGTAGATATTGAGTAAAGACGGGGGTATGCGGACGCCCTGCCTGACGGAAAATGCCAAACCGTGCGCCTGCCCTGCCCCGTGATACGGGTCTTGTCCGAGAATAACGGCTTTGACCCGGTCGAACGCTGTCAGGCGGAATGCGTTGAATACATCCGCCGCCGGCGGATAGATGATTTGTCCCGACAAACGTTCCTGCCTGACTGCATTTAAAATTTCCTGAAAATACGGCTGCTGTTTTTCGCCGCCGAGTGCATCGTGCCAAGTGTCCATATCTGCCCTATCCTTTCAAATTCGGCTATACTGCTGATATTGCGTTATTTTGTCAAACGACGCGCTTTGTGGGGAAATGTATGACTGTATGGTTTGTTGCCGCTGTTGCCGTCTTAATCATCGAATTATTGACGGGAACGGTTTATCTTTTGGTTGTCAGCGCGGCTTTGGCGGGTTCGGGCATTGCTTACGGGCTGACCGGCAGCACGCCTGCCGCCGTCTTGACCGCCGCTCTGCTTTCCGCGCTGGGTATTTGGTTCGTACACGCCAAAACCGCCGTTAGAAAAGTTGAAACGGATTCATATCAGGATTTGGATGCCGGACAATATGTCGAAATCCTCCGACACACAGGCGGCAACCGTTACGAAGTTTTTTATCGCGGTACGCACTGGCAGGCGCAAAATACGGGGCAAGAAGAGCTTGAACCAGGAACGCGCGCCCTAATCGTCCGCAAGGAAGGCAACCTTCTTATCATCGCAAAACCTTAACACTCGGAGGAATTATGGAATTTTTCATTATCTTGTTGGCAGCCGTTGCCGTTTTCGGTTTCAAATCCTTTGTTGTCATCCCACAGCAGGAAGTCCACGTTGTCGAAAGGCTCGGGCGTTTCCATCGCGCCCTAACGGCCGGTTTGAATATTTTGATTCCCTTTATCGACCGCGTCGCCTACCGTCATTCGCTGAAAGAAATTCCCTTGGATGTCCCCAGCCAGGTCTGCATCACGCGCGACAATACGCAGCTGACTGTTGACGGCATCATCTATTTCCAAGTAACCGACCCCAAACTCGCCTCATACGGTTCGAGCAACTACATCATGGCAATTACCCAGCTTGCCCAAACGACGCTGCGTTCCGTTATCGGGCGTATGGAGTTGGACAAAACGTTTGAAGAACGCGACGAAATCAACAGTACTGTTGTTGCGGCTTTGGACGAGGCGGCCGGGGCTTGGGGTGTGAAGGTTTTGCGTTATGAGATTAAAGACTTGGTTCCGCCGCAAGAAATCCTTCGCTCAATGCAGGCGCAAATTACTGCCGAACGCGAAAAACGCGCCCGTATCGCCGAATCCGAAGGTCGTAAAATCGAACAAATCAACCTTGCCAGTGGTCAGCGCGAAGCCGAAATCCAACAATCCGAAGGCGAGGCTCAGGCTGCGGTCAATGCGTCAAATGCCGAAAAAATCGCCCGCATCAACCGCGCCAAAGGTGAAGCGGAATCCTTGCGCCTTGTTGCCGAAGCCAATGCCGAAGCCATCCGTCAAATTGCCGCCGCCCTTCAAACCCAAGGCGGTGCGGATGCGGTCAATCTGAAGATTGCGGAACAATACGTCGCCGCGTTCAACAATCTTGCCAAAGAAAGCAATACGCTGATTATGCCCGCCAATGTTGCCGACATCGGCAGCCTGATTTCTGCCGGTATGAAAATTATCGACAGCAGCAAAACCGCCAAATAAGCCGTGATGAAAATGCCGTCTGAAGCTCTGTTTTCGGGGTTCAGACGGCATTTTTATTTAAACCCGGGCAAGGTTGTATTCCGCTTCAAATATGTTTCGGAACCGCCTACCTGCCCCGGTAAAAACTGCCGGCAAAATATTTCTGCACGCCCTCGCGAAGCAAGACCAAGGTTACGGCGGCCAAAGGCAATCCGGCCAACATTCCGACAAAGCCCATCAGCTGCCCGAACGCCATCAGCGAAAAGATAACCCAAAACGGCGACAGCCCGATACGGTCTCCCACGATTTTCGGCGTAATGAAAAAACTTTCGAGAAACTGTCCTACGGCAAAAACCGCCCAAACCGATAGGATGCCGTTCCACGAACCGAACTGGAGCAAGGCGGCGACGGTTGCCAGCAGCAGTCCTGTAAACGCGCCCAAATAGGGAACAAAAACCAAAATGCCGGCAAGCATACCGATGGCAAACCCCGAATCCAGCCCGACCAGCACCAACCCCAAGCCGTAAACCAAACCCATAATCAGCATCACCAGAAGCTGCCCGCGCAAAAATTCGCCCAATACCTCGTTCAAATTGCCTGTAATGCGCGTATAAGCACCGGCAAAACGCCTCGGAACCAGTTTGGCAATGCCGCACGACCACCGCTGCCAATCCAGCAGGAAATAGTAAAGCAGCAAGGGAAGCAGCAGCAGGTTGCCGATACTGCTGACAATATTGCCGCCCTGCCTCATCAAAACGGGAAACCACGCCTTAAGCGCGTTGCTCAACTCTCCCGTATGCGCCTGAAGCCACGCAATAATAGATGCCTGATCGATTTCCACATATCCGCCGATTGTATTTTTCAACCACGGCAGCAGCGTGTTCTGCATAAAACCGATTAATTGGGGCAGGCGCGATGCCAAATTGTTGAACTGCCCGACCAGCATAGGGACGATAATCAACAATAATGCCAACAACAAAATCAAGGAAAACACCATCACAGACATCGAAGCGGATGCACGGTTCAAACCCTTTTTCTGCAACCATTCGACCAAAGGGTCCAATACATACGCCAGCACCGCCGCAACCGCAAACGGAGTCAAAGTATCGCCGAGCGCGAAAACCAGCCAAACCAAGGCGGCAAACGCCGCACCGGCACCCATCCACGGCTTGATGCCCCGCCCTTTCCTCCGATACATAAAAACCACCCTTCTAAAAATAATATTGCGCGCCAGTATAGCAGAACCGCCGCGCCGTCAAAAAAGCCTCCGCCTTCCCGATAGCCTGTTATCGCGGTTTAGGCTAAAATAACGCACATCCGATGCCGTCTGAAAGGCAAACCCGCCTTCAGACGGCATACCGTACACGACAAGGCAGCACATCATGACCGAACAAAAAAACAAAACATCCCTCATCGAATTTCCCTGCACCTTCCCATTGAAAGTAATGGGCGCGGTGCATCCCGAGTTCGAGCAGGCGGTATTGGACACCGTCCGCCTCCACGCCCCCGACACGCAGGCGCACCACATCACCACGCGTCCGAGCAGCAAAGGCAACTATACCGGCGCCACCGTACAGGTAAAGGTTGAAAACCAAGAACAATTGGACAACATCTACCGCGCGCTGACTTCGCACGAACTGGTCAAAGTGGTACTTTGAGATGAAAATCATACACAAAGGTTTGGTCGAATATCTGCCGACTTTTGAAGCGATGAAAACCTTTAATGCCGGACGGAATGCTGACACCGAAGACGAACTGTGGGTCGTCGAACACCCGCCCGTCTTTACACAAGGACTGGCGGGAAAACCCGAGCACCTGCTGATTAGGGACGACATCCCCGTCGTCCAAATCGACCGGGGCGGGCAGATTACCTATCACGGACCCGGGCAATTGGTCGTTTATACGATGATTGATTTCAAACGGCGCAAAACCAGCGTCCGCAACATCGTTTCCGCGCTTGAAAACAGCATCATCGCCACATTGGCGGAATACGGCATCGAAGCGGCGGCAGACCCCAAACGCCCCGGCGTTTACGTCGGCGAACGCAAAATCGCCTCACTGGGGCTGCGTATCAAAAACGGCTCCGTCTATCACGGGCTTGCGCTCAACGTCAATATGGATTTAAGCCCGTTTACCCACATCAACCCCTGCGGCTACGCCGGTATGGAAATGACGCAAATCGCGGATTTTGTCCAACCCTGCCCCACGCCGGACGAAGTCGCCGCCAAACTTACCGCACACCTTGAAACACAATTCACACCGAAAGCAGACAACAATGAGTGAAATCAAAACCGACGACCCCAAACGCGGCATCAAACTCAGAGGCGCGGACAAAACCGCGCGCATCCCCATCAAAGTCGTCCCCCTTCAGGAAAAACTGAAAAAGCCCGAATGGATACGCGCCAAACTCCCATCGCGCAAATTCTTTGAAATCAAAGACATTTTGCGCGAACAAAAGATGCACACCGTTTGCGAGGAAGCCTCCTGCCCCAACATCGGCGAATGCTTCAGCAAAGGCACGGCGACCTTCATGATTATGGGTGACATCTGCACCCGCCGCTGCCCGTTCTGCGACGTGGGACACGGTCGGCCCAATATGCTCGACCCCGACGAACCGAGAAACCTCGCCGAATCCGTCAAAGCCATGAACCTGCGTTACGTCGTCATCACCTCCGTCGACCGCGACGACCTGCGCGACGGCGGCGCACAGCATTTCGCCGACTGCATCAAAGCCATCCGCGAAACCAGCCCGAACACCAAAATCGAAATCCTCGTCCCCGACTTCCGAGGACGCTTGGACATCGCACTCAAAATCCTTGCCGAAACCCCGCCCGACGTGATGAACCACAACCTAGAAACCCATCCGAGCCTGTACAGAAAAGCCCGTCCCGGTGCCAATTATCAACATTCTTTAGACTTATTAAAACGTTATAAAGAAATGATGCCGCACATCCCGACCAAATCCGGCATCATGGTCGGCTTGGGCGAAACAGACGAAGACGTGCGTGAAATTATGCGCGATATGCGGGCGCACAATATCGAAATGATTACCATCGGACAGTACCTCCAGCCTTCAGACGGACACCTGCCCGTCCTGCGCTACGTTACGCCCGAGCAGTTCAAAATCTTTGAAAAAGAAGCATACGAACTGGGCTTCAGCAATGCCGCCATCGGCGCGATGGTACGTTCCAGCTACCACGCCGACGAACAGGCTGCCGAAGCCTTACGCGAAAGCCACGGCGGTTGCGGGCATCATTAAACCCAAAATACCGTTCCGAAGTAAAAAATAATTTCCTACGCTGCTGTCTGCCGCGTTGTTTAATCAGCTTTAATTGTCTATGCCGTCTGAAAGCCCCTCAGACGGCATAATTTATTCCCAAAATCCGATAATCTCAAAAGAATCTGTCGGTTAATGAGAACGATTCATTATAAATTTTGATAAAAAACCGTACAGTATTTGCTTTTCGCTATGGTTAATAAGTGTAAATGTTCTTTATGGATGAGATGGATTCTTAGTTTTAGCAGCAAAAAAACCGATAAGAAACAGCATACTGATTTGGAAGGCATCGGGGAATACGCCCTATTTCTTTTGATAATTGTTTGTATTTTAAATAGAAAATTTGTCATGCCGACAGCTTTTGCATACAATGCACGCATCCCGAATAGCGACACAGATGCTGTTCAGACATACCGAAAACCAAGTTACAGAAAGAGAGATATTATGCAAGGCAATCAAGCTGTTGTTGATTATATGAACGAATTGCTGTCTGGCGAGCTGGCGGCACGCGACCAATACTTTATCCACTCCCGCCTCTACTCCGAATGGGGCTACACCAAACTTTTTGAACGTCTCAATCACGAGATGGAAGAAGAAACCACACACGCCGAAGACTTCATCCGCCGCATCCTGATGCTGGGCGGCACGCCGAAAATGGCGCGCGCCGAACTGAATATCGGCACGGACGTGGTTTCCTGCCTCAAAGCCGACCTGCAAACCGAATACGAAGTACGTGATGCGTTGAAAAAAGGCATCAAACTGTGCGAAGAGGCTCAAGACTATGTTACGCGCGACCTGATGGTTGCCCAACTGAAAGATACCGAAGAAGACCACGCCCACTGGCTGGAACAGCAGCTGCGCCTGATCGAGTTAATTGGCGAAGGCAACTACTACCAAAGCCAACTGTAATCCGTATTCGGAATAAAAGGAGTCCGTATGAAAGGCGACCGTCTGGTTATCCGCGAGCTAAACAAAAACTTAGGCTTGCTGCTGGTAACCATCAACCAATATTTCCTTCACGCCCGTATTTTGAAAAACTGGGGCTTTGAAGAACTGGGCGAACATTTCTTCAAACAGTCCATCGTTGAAATGAAAGCTGCCGACGATTTGATCGAGCGCATTCTGTTCCTCGAAGGTCTGCCGAACCTGCAAGAACTGGGCAAGCTTCTGATTGGCGAGTCCACCGAAGAAATCATCGCCTGCGATTTGGAAAAAGAGAAAGAAAAACATGAGGCATTGATTGCGGCAATTTCCGTGGCAGAAGCGCAACAGGATTATGTCAGCCGTGATTTGTTGGAAAAACAAAAAGACACCAACGAAGAACACATCGACTGGCTCGAAACCCAGCAGGAACTAATCGGCAAAATTGGTTTGCCGAACTACCTGCAAACAGCGGCGCAAGAGGACTAAAACACAAACCACTGCCAAATACAGCAGTCCCCTGCATCATCAGACGGCATATCCGTATAAACGGGTATGCCGTTTTTCTTTGCCGGTTTGCGAATCAAATCTAAATTGATTTGAATCAATACTCGATAACGGTTTTTGTTTGATAATACCGATATGAAATCTAGATTGCTTGTTTGCTGTTTCCCAATCTGTCTTGATGTTACCTCTTTCCTCTTGATGTGTGTGTGTTTGGGTGTGGCTGCCGCCACCCCTTTTTTTTGGCTTTTATGTGAAGTAAAATCCGTAACAGCAAATGCTTAACTTTAACCATTTATTTGGAAGCAAATGATGGGCAACAAATTGACTCTGCCTGCCGAACTGCCTGACGAACAGGATTTGCGGGCGGTATTGGCATACAATATGCGGCTTTTCCGCGTGAACAAGGGTTGGTCGCAAGAAGAATTGGCGCGGCAATGCGGTTTGGACAGGACTTATGTGTCGGCAGTCGAACGCAAACGCTGGAACATCGCCCTGTCGAATATCGAAAAAATGGCGGCGGCTTTGGGCGTGGCGGCGTATCAGTTGCTGCTGCCGCCGCAGGAACGGTTGAACCTGATGACCAATTCCGCCGATACCCGACAAATGCCGTCTGAAAGCGGTATTTGACCGCCGAACCATCCGTCTCCTTTTTTCCCGCCAATCGAAAGAATAAAAATGCCTGCAAACCTGTCTTCAGCACTGGAAACCTTCAAACAGCAGCGCGATGCCGCCGAAGCGCATTATTTGAAAGCCAACCGCGTGTCGGTATTTTTCAGAGAATACACGGCGGCAGTCGAAACCTTACTGGCGGCATTGTGGGCAGAGTATTTTCAAAACAGCGCGTTATGCCTGATGGCGGTGGGCGGCTTCGGGCGCGGCGAACTGTATCCCTGTTCGGATGTGGATTTGGCGGTTGTCTCCCCTGCCCCGCTTTCAGACGGCATTCAGGAACAGATTGCCCGGTTTGTTCAAACCCTATGGGACTGCAAACTGATGCCGTCTGTAAAAAGCGGCGGCATTGGCGAACTGTGCGAAAGCGTGCGCGACGATATTACGGGGGACACGGCGTTTTTAGAGGCCCGTTTTTTGTTCGGCAACCGCCAAACGGCGGACGAACTGGCGAAAAAAATGAACGCGCAGCGCAATGTGGCGGCGTTTGTCGAGGCAAAACTGGTGGAGATGGAACACCGCCACGCCAAATCGCAAGGTTCGGGGGCAGTATTGGAGCCGAATATCAAAAGCTGTCCGGGCGGTCTGCGCGACATCCACACCCTGCTTTGGATAGCGAAGGCGCAAGGCTTGGCGACCGACCTGCCCGACCTGCTCAAACAGCGGATTTTGACGCGTGCCGAAGCCGGTATGCTTTCGCACGGCTACCGCCGCCTCGCCCACATCCGCATCCATCTGCATTTAAACGCCAAGCGCGCCGAAGACCGCCTGCTGTTCGATTTGCAGCCGCAAGTCGCCGAAAGCATGGGTTATGAAGGCTTGAACCTCCGCCGCCAAAGCGAAGAACTGATGCGCGTGTTTTACCGCGCGATTAAAACCGTCAAACAACTGGGCGGCATCCTCACGCCTATGCTGCAAAGCCGCGTTTCCTCCACCCCGTTGCGCGTTACCCTGCGGATTGACGACGACTACATCCAAGTCAACAACCAAATTGCCGCGCGGCACACCGATATTTTTTTCAGACGGCCCGAACACATTTTCAAAATCGTCGAAATCATGCAGCAGCGCAACGATATTACCGCGCTCGAACCGCAAACCCTGCGCGCATGGTGGGGCGCGACGCGCAAAATCAACCGCAGCTTCTACCAAAATTCTGAAAACCGCCACCGCTTCGCCGGCTTTTTCCGCAACGGCAACGGACTGACCCAAACCCTGCGCTTCCTCAACCTCTACGGCGTATTGGGACGCTACCTGCCCGCGTGGGAAAAAATCGTCGGCCTGCTCCAGCACGACCTGTTCCACATCTATCCCGTGGACGACCACATCCTCACCGTCGTCCGCAACGTCCGCCGCCTTGCCTTGGATATGCACAGCCACGAGCTGCCCTACGCCTCTGCACTGATGCAGTCCTTTGAAAAACAAGACATCCTCTACCTTGCCGCCTTTTTCCATGACATCGCCAAAGGACGCGGCGGCGACCATGCCATACAAGGCATCGCAGACGCGCGCCAATTTGCCGCCGACCACTTCCTGACCGAAGAAGAAAGCGACCTGCTCGCCTGGCTGGTTGAAAACCATCTTCTTATGTCCACCGTCGCCCAAAAAGAAGACATCCAAGACCCCAGCGTACTCGATGCCTTCTGCAAACGCGTCCAAACCCACGAACGCCTCAGCGCGCTCTACCTTCTGACCATTTCCGACATACGCGGCACCAATCCCAAGCTGTGGAACGCATGGCGCGCCAGCCTGCTGGAAAGCCTCTTCCATGCCGCCGGACGCTACCTTACAGGCAACGGCGGCAACCCGCACACCCTCTTCGGCCGCCGCCGGCAGGAAGCCGCCGACTTACTCACCCGCGCCGCCGTCCCCGAAAAACAGCAGAAAAAACTATGGAACGCGCTCGGTTCCGCCTACTTCGCCCGCCACCAGTCCCGCGAAATCCTGTGGCACGCCGCCAACCTCGTACACGATTTTGAAACCCCCATCGTCCGCAGCCGCATCCTGCCCAAAAGCAACAGCTTTCAAGTCATGGTTTTCATGCCCAACGGCCCGCGCCTGTTCGCCCGCCTCTGCCGCATTTTCAGCCGCCACGGCTTCGATATCCTCGCCGCCCGCGCCTTTATCACCGAACACGACTACATCCTCGACACCTTCATCGTGCAAATCCCCTCGCAGCACGCTCCCGAAGACTACCCCGACATCCAAAGCGCGCTCGAAGCCGAACTCAACAGCTTTATCCACGGACACACCGTTGCCGAAATCTCCAGCCATAGCCGCCGCATCAGCCGCCGCAGCCGCTATATGCCGATCGCGCCAAGCATCACCATCACCCCCGAAGAAGACTACCCCGATTGGTACTCCGTCGAAATCACCGCCGTCAACCGCCCCTTCCTGCTCGCCGATATGGCGGAAGTCTTTTTCGCCCACAACGTCAGCCTGCGCTATGCCAAAATCTCCACACTGGATGAACGCGCCGAAGACAGTTTTACCGTTTTTAGCCTAGACCTGAAAAACCCAAAAATCCAGTCCTCATTGAAGCAGACGCTGCTGGAACAATTATCATAACGCCCGCCTTCAGACGGCATTCCGCCGCCACGCCGTATGCCGTCTGAAAGCGGGGGATATTGTAAATAATTTATTAATATAAGGATTTATATGAATATTATTATGGACTCAACAAGAAAATTTGGGATTTTATGGGAAGAAAACTCTGAATGTAATGGTTTTATTTATGGAAAAATTCAGATAATAATAGGAGAGAATATATATCCTAAGATATGCCCATATGGATATTTTACGCTAAATGCAGTTTTTAATAGTTTGAAGTCATCCTTTGAAGAGAAGTATTATGCAGGTGGAAACAATGGTTTAGATTTTGGAGAGCAACTATTTGATATAGATAAATATAATTCTCTGGAATTATGCAATATATTTTCTATTGATACTACATATATGAGTGGAGGGGGTAATTGTGAAATAGATTGTTTAGTATTAGAAATGGGATATTCTGGTGAGGAAGAGAGACTTTTTTATAGTTTTGACAATGGGAAAAACTTTAAAGAAATCAGGTATAAGAAAGGTACAGTTGAATCTGTTATTTTTCAATTGAATCTATAATATATGGGGCTGTAACTAGATTAGCAGATATGTTACCCTCGAAATATTAAGATAATATACTGAAAATTAAAGGAAAAAATAAATAAAGAACTACTCCGTTTTTTTGTGCTGGAAGTTACCGCCCGATATAGGGCTTCAATAACTGAGCCACTTACCAAAAATTAGAAAAAAGCTTTTCCTGAAATTGAAAGAACGGGAGCAACAGTGGTCGGCAAAGGAAAACCGGGCTATTCAAAGGGGACCAAAATTAAACCTGATAAACTGTCAAGCCGCCGGTAACGTGCTATAATGCCGTGCATCTTGCACAAACTGAAAGACCGAGCATTATGCGTATCGTAGAAAAAGCCTATACTTTCGACGATGTTTTGTTGGTTCCCGCACATTCGACCGTGCTGCCGCGAGACGTTAAACTTCAAACCAAGCTCACCCGCGAAATCACACTCAACCTCCCCCTGCTTTCCGCTGCGATGGACACTGTTACCGAGGCGCGCCTCGCCATTTCGATGGCACAGGAAGGCGGCATCGGCATCATCCATAAAAACATGCCGCCCGAAATGCAGGCGCGCGCCGTTTCCAAAGTGAAACGCCACGAAAGCGGCGTGGTCAAAGACCCCGTAACCGTTGCACCGACGACGCTCATCCGCGAAGTCTTGGAAATGCGTGCGCAGCGCAAACGCAAAATGTCCGGCCTGCCCGTCGTTGAAAACGGCAAAGTCGTCGGCATCGTAACCAACCGCGACCTGCGTTTTGAAAACCGCGTCGATTTGCCCGTTTCCGCCATTATGACCCCGCGCGAACGTTTGGTTACCGTCCCCGAAGGCACAAGCATAGACGAAGCGCGCGAACTGATGCACACGCACAAAGTCGAGCGCGTTTTGGTTCTGAACGAAAAAGACGAACTCAAAGGTCTGATTACCGTTAAAGATATTTTAAAAACCACCGAGTTTCCCAACGCCAACAAAGACTCCGAAGGCCGTCTGCGCGTCGGTGCGGCAGTCGGCACCGGCGGCGATACCGAAGAGCGCGTCAAAGCCTTGGTCGAAGCCGGCGTGGACGTGATTGTCGTCGATACTGCCCACGGGCACAGCCAAGGCGTGATTGACCGCGTGAAATGGGTGAAAGAAACCTATCCGCACATCCAAGTCATCGGCGGCAACATCGCCACTGCCAAAGCCGCATTGGATTTGGTCGCCGCCGGCGCGGATGCCGTCAAAGTCGGTATCGGTCCGGGTTCGATTTGCACCACCCGTATCGTGGCAGGTGTCGGCGTGCCGCAACTGACCGCCATTCACAACGTTGCCGAAGCCCTCAAAGGCACGGGCGTTCCGCTGATTGCCGACGGCGGCATCCGCTTCTCCGGCGACATCGCCAAAGCCCTCGCCGCAGGCGCGTACAGCGTCATGCTCGGCGGTATGTTTGCCGGCACGGAAGAAGCACCGGGCGAAATCGAACTCTACCAAGGCCGCTCGTACAAATCCTATCGCGGTATGGGTTCCTTGGGCGCGATGAGCCAAGGTTCTGCCGACCGCTACTTCCAAGACAAAACCGACAGCACCGACAAATACGTCCCTGAAGGTATCGAAGGCCGCGTGCCTTACAAAGGCCCGATTGTGAACATCATCCACCAACTGACCGGCGGACTGCGCTCCAGCATGGGGTATTTGGGTTGCGCCAATATTGCCGAAATGCACGAAAAAGCCGAATTTGTGGAAATCACTTCCGCAGGTATGAGCGAATCGCACGTTCACGACGTTCAAATTACCAAAGAAGCACCGAACTACCATCGCTGATTTGAACAGCCTTTTCAAGGCAAAATGCCGTCTGAAACCTGATTTCCGGGTTTCAGACGGCATTTTTTGTCTGTTCAAGGCAAGCCGCACAGGCTGATTGCGCGGACGGGCAAAGCAATTCGGACGGACACGCCGAAAGAATGAAAATGCCGTCTGAACGCCGTTTGCGCCCCGTCTGCCGAATACCGCCGGCCTTCAAAACGGCGGTGGAAATAAACGCAATCTTTCAATACGGGCGTTTCGATTGGCCTGAAATGATGCGCCGGCCGCCATATCAAAAAATCGGGCGGCGGCTTCGGGAAAGTATGCCCCGCCCTCCCCAAGCCACCCCGTCAGCATTATGATTTGCCTTTCCGTTTTTTTACCTTAATCGGAACCGGTTTCTTTGCCTTTTTCCCCGATTCTGCGGCGGCAGACGCGCCCCTTCCCCTTACTTTGCCGCCTCGGGCTGTTTTTTTCTCGGCGGCGGTTTTCGGTTTCCCTTTCCCCGCCGTCCCTGCCGGTTTGACAGACGCGGATGATTTAGCTTTCCGCCCCCTGCCGCTCCCCTCGGCAATCAGGACAAAATCGATTTTTCCATCATCCAAATCGGCACGGGCGACCCGGACGGCAACCCTGTCCCCCATGTTGAAACGGATGCCGCTGCGTTCGCCTTCGATTGCCATGATTTCGGGGCGGAAGTTGAAATAGTCTTCGCCCAAATCGCTGATATGCACCAAGCCGTCAATGTGGATGCCGTCCAGTGTTACAAAGATACCAAAACTGGTCATGCCGGAGATTTTACCTTCGAATACTTCGCCGACCTTATCGCGCATATAATAGGTTTTCAGCCAGTTTTCCACGTCGCGGCTGGCGTCGTCGGCACGGCGCTCACAGAACGAGGTATGCACGCCCAAAGCCTGCCAGCTTTTTTTTGGCGTGTAGGTTTGCTGATTCAACACGGCTTTGATGGCGCGGTGTACGGTCAGGTCGGGATAGCGGCGGATGGGCGAGGTGAAGTGGGCGTATGCTTCGTAGGCAAGACCAAAGTGTCCGTCGCAATGCGGTTCGTAAACCGCCTGTTGCATGGAGCGCAACATCATGACTTGCAGCAATTCGGCATCCGGCCTGCCTTTGAACTGTCCGGCAAGCGCGGCATAGTCTTTCGGCGACGGGTTGTCGCCGCCGCCAAGTTGAAGCCCCAACAGACCGAGCTGCTCGCGCAAGGCGGCGAGTTTTTCGGGCGTGGGCCCCAAATGGTTGCGGAACAATGCGGTATGCTTGTTTTTCAACAGAAAATCCGCTGCGCAAACGTTTGCCGCCAACATACATTCTTCAATCAGCTTGTGGGCATCGTTGCGGACAACGGGGACGATTTTTTCAATTTTACCGTTGTCGTCGAAAAGCATTTGGGTTTCGATGCTGTCAAACTCCACCGCCCCGCGTTCGAAACGCTTTTTCTGAAGGATTTTGAAGAGTTTGTAAAGCGTGTCGATTTGGGTTTTGAACGGATGCTCGATGCCGCCTGAAAGCCATTTCCAAACTTGGTTGTAGGTCAGGCGGGCATGAGAGCGCATCACGGCGGGGTAGAAGCGGTATTCTTTGATATTGCCCGCGTAAGTGATAACCATATCGCACACCACACACAAACGCTCGACATGAGGATTGAGCGAGCAGATGCCGTTGGACAGGTTTTCCGGCAACATGGGAATCACGCGGCGCGGGAAGTAAACACTGGTGCTGCGTTCCTGAGCGTCCGTGTCGATAGCGTCATCGGGGCGGACATAATGGCTGACATCGGCAATCGCCACGACCAGACGGTAATTGCGTCCGATTTTCTCGGCAAACACCGCATCGTCAAAATCTCGAGCCGTTTCGCCGTCTATCGTTACCAAAGGCAGGTCGCGCAAATCGACGCGGCCTTTCAAATCGCTTTTGCGTACATGGTCGGGAATTTTTTTCGCGGCTTTGGCACACGCTTCACTGAATTGGTGCGGCAAATGATGCTTGCGCACGGCAATTTCAATCTCCATGCCGCTGTCGGCATAATCGCCCAAAACTTCGATGATTTTTGCCACTGCCGGCCGGTTTTGCTCAGGATAAACCTCAATTTCGCCGACGATGACCTGACCGGATTCAGGTTTGAAACGCGCCACGCCGTCCGGTTCCAATACGATGCTTTGGTTCAGACGCTTGTCTTCCGGCTCCAAAATCGCCACGCCCCTATCCATATAGAAACGGCCGACAACTTTGCTTTGCGCGCGTTCGACAATATCCAGAACCGTCCCTTCGCGGCGGCCCCTACGGTCCATGCCGGCAGGACGAACAGTGACAATATCGCCGTGCATAATGCCGCGCATCTGGCGTTCATACAAAACAAAATCACCGTCTTTGGCGGGCGTGAGCGGCACGGCAAAACCGAAACCGTCCTTATGCGCCTCGATGCGGCATTTGACCAAATCCGATTTGTCCGCCGCGCAAACCGCGCCCCGACGGTTGATTAAAACCTGACCGTCCCGCGCCATCGCCTTCAGACGGCGTTCAAAAAAGACATACTCGTCTTCCGTAATCGACAGCTCGCGCGCAAGCGATTCGATTTTTGAAGGCACACCTTTGCGCTCCAACAATTCGATTATCCATTCCCGACTGGGCAAAGGATGTTCATAACGCTGTTTTTCACGACTTAAAAACGGGTCTTTTTCCCGTAAATTTAAAGATTTAATATTTTTATTCATTTGGACTGTTGACATTCTCTTTATGAACTATATAATAGCGACTTCTTTGCGGCAGGACACTGTACCGCAAAACAGCAAATAAAGCAAAGCCCGGGTGGCGGAATTGGTAGACGCGCTAGCTTCAGGTGCTAGTATCCTCACGGGTGTGGAAGTTCGAGTCTTCTCCCGGGCACCAAATCAAATGCTTTGCTTTATTTCAATATTTAGATTGCCCGGGTGGCGGAATTGGTAGACGCGCCAGCTTCAGGTGCTGGTATCCTCACGGGTGTGGAAGTTCGAGTCTTCTCCTGGGCACCAAATAATAAATTATCCCGATTGGGATAATTTCCGCCATTAGAGAGGTGGATGAGTGGTTTAAGTCGCACGCCTGGAAAGCGTGTATACGTGAATAGCGTATCGAGGGTTCGAATCCCTTCCTCTCTGCCAAATACAAATCCCAAACTTTTACGGTTTGGGATTTTTTATTATTCAAACAATAATTTCATTGGGAAAACCCGTTATTGTCTATAATCGTCATCAACCGCTTACAACTATCCGTTACCGTTTCTTTTATGGTATGTTTTGCGGTATATTTTATAGTGGATTAACAAAAACCAGTACGGCG
>NZ_KV815355.1:46415-97750 GCF_001814225.1 Neisseria sp. HMSC070F02
GCCTTGTCCTGATTTTTGTTAATCCACTATATCCTCTTCCTAAGCTTGTAAGGACTCAAAAGGCGTATTCCTTCAAAAGGCATTGTTCGACATGCTGCCGGGAAGCCGAACCCGATACCGAAACGCGACGGGGCGATATGCCGCTGGAAAAATGGCGGCAGTTTCTTGATTGGGTAGGAAAAACGCCGTCTGAAACAGCTTCAAGAAGCCGCAAAGCCCGTCCGAATAAAAAATGCCGTCTGAAATTTTTCAGACGGCATCGCGTATCATTTAAACATTAATCCAGCTTTTTAAAGTGGCGGCGGCGTTCCAATTCGCTCAAGTAACGCTTGCGCAGACGGATGGATTGCGGCGTGATTTCAACGAGCTCGTCATCGTCGATAAACTCGACCGCGCCTTCCAGAGTCAGTTTGATCGGCGTAGTCAGGCGCACCGCTTCGTCGGTACCGCTGGCGCGGATGTTGGTGAGTTTTTTGCCTTTGAGCGGATTGACCACCAAATCGTTGTCGCGACTGTGGATGCCGATAATCATACCTTCGTAGATTTTGTCGTTGGGCGATACGAACATACGGCCGCGGTCTTCAAGATTCCACAAGGCGTAAGCGACCGCCTCGCCCTGCTCTTGGGACACCAGCACGCCGTTGTGGCGGCCGGGCATATCGGGTTTGACGGGCGCGTAATCGTCGAACACGTGGCTCATCAGCCCGACACCGCGCGTCAGGGTCATGAATTCGCCTTGGAAACCGATCAAGCCGCGCGCTGGAATATGGTATTCGAGGCGGGTGCGTCCGTTGCCATCGCTTTCCATATTAGTCAGTTCGCCACGGCGGCGGCCGAGTTCTTCCATTACCGCGCCTTGGTTGTCGTCGGGTACGTCCACAGTCAGGTTTTCATAAGGTTCGCATTTTTGACCGTCGATGTCGCGGTACACGACGCGCGGTTTGCCGACGGCGAGTTCGTAGCCTTCGCGGCGCATATTTTCCAACAAAATGGTCAGGTGCAGCTCGCCGCGTCCGGATACGCGGAACACGTCGGCATCGGCGGTGTCTTCCACGCGCAGGGCGACGTTGGTCAGCAATTCTTTTTGCAGGCGGTCGCGGATTTGGCGGCTGGTTACGAATTTGCCTTCCGTACCCGCCAACGGGCTGGTGTTAACCATAAAGTCCATGGTCAGCGTCGGTTCGTCCACGCTCAACATCGGCAGGCCTTTGGGGTTGTCTTTGTCGGTGATGGTTACGCCGATGCCGATGTCTTCAATACCGGAAATAATCACGATGTCGCCGGCTTCGGCTTCTTCAAGCGGCACGCGTTCTAAACCTTTGAAACCCAAAAGCTGGTTGATGCGGCCTTGGGCGATTTGTTGATCGTGGTTCATGACGGCAACAACTTGACCGGGCTTGATACGTCCGTTCAAGATACGACCGATACCGAGGCGGCCGGTGTAGTTGTCGTAGTCGAGTTGGGAAATTTGCAGTTGCAGCGTTTCGTCCGCGCTGCCGCTCGGTGCAGGCGTATATTTTAAGATAGTATCGAACAGCGGACGCATGTCGTTGCTCTCGTCGGTTTCTTCCAATTTGGCGAAACCGGACAGACCGGAAGCATAAACAATCGGGAAATCCAACTGCTCGTCGGTCGCGCCCAAGTTGTCGAACAGCTCGAAAGTTTGGTCGATGACCCAGCTCGGACGGGCGGACGGTTTGTCGATTTTATTGATGACGACAATCGGTTTCAGCCCCAAAGCCAAGGCTTTTTTGGTCACGAAACGAGTTTGCGGCATCGGGCCTTCCTGCGCGTCCACCAACAAGACGACGCAGTCCACCATCCCCAAAACGCGCTCCACTTCGCCGCCGAAGTCGGCGTGTCCCGGCGTGTCGACGATATTGATGTGGTAGCCTTCGTAATCGATGGCGGTGTTTTTGGCGAGGATGGTGATGCCGCGTTCTTTTTCGAGGTCGTTGCTGTCCATCACGCGCTCGTCAACCTGCTGGTTGGCGCGGAATGTGCCGGATTGGCGCAGCAGTTGGTCGACCAATGTGGTTTTGCCGTGGTCGACGTGGGCGATGATGGCGATGTTGCGGATTTGTTTCATAATTAATGTTTTTCAAAAACTGTAAGAGATAACTGCGCATTATACCACGCTTTACCGGACAGTATTTGGGAAATGAAGATGCCGTCTGAAGCCCTTGCCTTTCAGACGGTATAGTGGATTAACAAAAATCAGGACAAGGCGGCGAAGCCGCAGACAGTACAAATAGTACGGAACCGATTCACTTGGTGCTTAGCACCTTTAGAGAATCGTTCTCTTCGAGCTAGGGCGAGGCAACGCCGTACTGGTTTTTGTTAATCCACTATATCTTCTTACATACTTTCAGTTATCCGGTTACGCAGCCACCTTGCCGCCGGGGCGATTTCCCCTGCCAACAGCCCTGCCGCAATGCCTGCCGATTCTTTTATGACATCCGCCGCCGCGCCGTGCAGCCACGCGCCCGCGCAGGCGGCTTCAAAAACCGGCACGCCCTGTGCGAGCAGACTGCCGATGATGCCGCCCAATACGTCGCCACTGCCCGCCGTTGCCAATCCCGCGTTGCCGCTTTCGTTGACATAGATTTCCGTATCGGACGCGGCAACCAATGTTTTGTGCCCCTTTAAAACCACGGTTGCGCCGAAAATTGCCCCTATCTTCCTCACTGCCGCCGTCCGATCCGCCTGAACCTGTGCAACCGTCGTTCCAAGCAGGCGCGCGGCTTCGGCGGGGTGTGGCGTTAAAATCAGGTTTTTACACTCGCGTGCCAGATTTCGGGTTTCGGCATCGGTTGATAATATGTTCAGCGCGTCCGCATCCAAAAGAACGGGCTTGTCCGTGTGTTCAGCCAAAATTCCGGCAAGCGTTCTGACCGCCGCCCTACCTGTACCCAAGCCGCAACCGACAACCCAGGCGTTTATATCTTGACGCTTGGTCAAACCGTCTGCCGTGTCCAACATAATTTCGGGAAAACCGGCAATGACGGCGAAAGGCAGCGTTTCCTGATTGAAACCCGCCCACACTTTGCCGCAGCCGAGATACATTGCCGCCGATGCCGCCAATACGGGCGCGCCGCTCATGCCGACCGCGCCGCCGACTACGGCGAGCGTGCCGAAAGTCCCTTTGTGCGAATCTTCCGCACGGGCTTTGAAAACATAGGGAAAACGCGATGCCGCCTGAAGCATCCGGCGGCGGCTTTCGCCTGAAAGATGGAAAACGGGAAACATTTCCCCTCCAATCGGTTAAAATTAAGGCTCGAAAACAAACCGATTCTACCGCCGGAAACCGATTATGAAAAACAAAAGCAAAGTCTGGGACTTCCCCACCCGCCTTTCCCACTGGCTGCTTGCCGCATCCCTACCCTTTATGTGGTATAGCGCGAAAACCGGCGGCGATATGCTGCAATGGCACACGCGCGTCGGGCTGTTTATCCTTTTCCTGCTCGTATTCCGCCTCTGCTGGGGCATTTGGGGCAGCGATACCGCCCGTTTCTCCCGTTTCGTCCGCGGATGGTCGGGTATCAGAGAGTATATGAAAAACGGTATTCCCGAACACGTCCAACCCGGACACAACCCCTTGGGCGCACTGATGGTCGTCGCGCTTTTGGCCGCCGTCTCATTTCAAGTCGGCACAGGGCTTTTTGCCGCCGATGAAAACACCTTCAGCACCAACGGCTACCTCAACCATTTGGTTTCCGAGCATACGGGCAGCCTTATGCGGAAAATCCACCTCAACTTTTTCAAGCTGCTCGCCGTTTTTTCCGCCATTCATATCGCCGCCGTCGCCGCATACCGCGTGTTCAAAAAGAAAAACCTCGTCCTCCCGATGATAACCGGCTTCAAATACATCGAAGGCAAAACCTCAATCCGCTTTGCCGGCAAAACCGCGCTTGCCGCCGCATTATCGGTTGCCGCGCTTGCCGCAGCCGCCATCCTGCTCCTGTCCTGAAACCCGACATCAATGCCGTCTGAAGCCCTTTTCGCCCTTCGGACGGCATCCCCTCTCCGCGCAAACGGTCTGAATGCCCGAAACGGCTTCAGGCCGTTTTTCCGTCCCAAACCGTTTTATAGTGGATTAACAAAAATCAGGACAAGGAGACGAAGCCGCAGACAGTACGGATAGTACAGAACCGATTTACTTAGTGCTTCAGCACCTTAGAGAATCGTTCTCTTCGAGCTAGGGCGAGGCAACGCCGTACTGGTTTTTGTTAATCCACTATAAAAAGGAAAACCGCCGTATCCGCAGCCGCCCTCATATAGCTTTCAGCTTCTAACAAATGCCTTTTTATTATTTAACCGGGAAAATCCTTTTGTCTAAAATGACCCGCATTCCGACAAAAATGCCGCGACGCACCGTATCGGAAACAAGGTGCGGGCAAACAGCAAAGGAGTCAGCCAGTGAATTATTTCCCTATTTTCGCCAACCTCGCCGGCCGCCCCGTATTGGTCGTAGGCGGCGGCGCGGTCGCCGCACGCAAAATCAGCCTGCTGCTGAAGGCGGGCGCAGAGGTCAGGGTTGCCGCAAAACACCTGAATGCCGAACTCTCCGCGTTGGCGGCGGAAAACAAAATCCTGTGGCTTGCCGAAGAATTTCGTGCCGAACACATCCGCACAGTTTTCCTCATCATTGCGGCAAGCAGCGACCAAGCCCTCAACCGGCGCGTTTTCCATCTTGCCGAAAGCTGCCAAAAGCCGGTCAACGTGGTGGACGACCGCGACCATTGCAGCTTCATCTTCCCGTCGGTTATCGACCGCAACCCGGTTCAGATTGCCGTTTCCAGCTCCGGCAGCGCGCCCGTCCTCGCCCGCCTGCTGCGTGAAAGGCTGGAAGCCCTGCTGCCGCCGTCTTTGGGCGATATGGCGGAAATCTCCGGAAGATGGCGCGATGCGGTCAAGGGCAAACTGAAATCCGTTACCGAACGCCGCCGCTTTTGGGAAAAGCAGTTTAACGGACGTTTCGCAGCCCTCGTCAAAAACCGGCAAAACACCCTTGCCGAACGGGAATTGGCAGGCCAATTGGAACAAAGTCGTCAAAATGATCAAGGCGGCTCCGTCTCGCTGGTCGGCGCGGGTCCCGGCGATGCGGGGCTGCTGACGCTCAAAGGGCTGCAGGAAATCCAGCAGGCAGACGTGGTGCTTTACGACGCGCTGGTTTCAGACGGCATACTGTCCCTCGTCCGCCGCGATGCGGAACGGATTTTTGTCGGCAAGCGCGCCCGGGGCGACCGCACCCCGCAAGAGGACACCAATGCGCTTATGGTCAGGCTGGCCCGCGAAGGCAGGCGCGTGGTGCGTTTGAAAGGCGGAGACCCTTTCGTGTTCGGACGCGGCGGCGAAGAATTGGAAGTGCTGGCGCGCCACCACATTCCGTTTTCGGTCGTCCCCGGCATTACCGCCGCCGTCGGCGCGACCGCCTATGCCGGCATCCCGCTCACGCACCGCGATTATGCCCAAAGTGCGGTTTTCGTTACCGGCCACCGCAAGGCGGATGCGCCCGATATCGAATGGCAGACGCTTGCCCGCAGCCGCCAAACCTTGGTGATTTATATGGGCACGCTCAAAGCCGCGCTGATTGCCGAACGGCTGCAACAATACGGCCGCCCGCCCGACACGCCTGCCGCCGTCATCAGCCACGGCACGCAATCAACGCAATCAACGGCAATCGGCACGCTCGCCAACCTCGCCCGCCTCGCCGAAAACGCGCCGAAGCCGGCTTTAATTGTTGTAGGCGAAGTGGTGGAACTGCACGAAAAACTGGCTTGGTTCGGCGAAAACGCCAAAAAAGAAAGCAATCCGGCCGAACACGCGTATTTTGCATTGGACGGACTGGGCACCGGACAAGAACAACAAGCCGCATAAAGCAAGGCGGACAAAATGAAAATTTTCAAACCTGCTTTATGGAAAATTCCGCCGATTGAAAATGGCAGTGAAACAGCTTTGGCGGAAAAAACGGAAACCCTCAAACAACGCCTGCACCGGATTGCCGGCAGCCACCGGGATGCACGGTTTGCCAGCAGCCTTGCTGCGGAAGATATGGTGATTACCGACCTTATCGCCGGCGAAAACCTCAATATCGGCATTTTTACCTTGGATACGGGGCTGCTCCACACGGAAACCCTAAACCTGCTGGACAGGCTCGGACGCGCATATCCCCATTTGCGGATAAAGCGTTTCCGGCCGGTTCGAGAAGATGCCGACCGTTATGTGGAAAGCAAAGGCAGGTTTGCCTTTTACGACAGCGTTGAAGCGCGCCGCGAATGCTGCCGCATCCGAAAAATCGAACCGCTCAACCGCGCCATTGCAGGCGCGGACGCCTGGCTTACCGGGCAACGCCGCGAACAATCCGCCACACGCACGGAACTGCCGTTTGCCGAATACGATGCCGGACGGGGCATCGGCAAATACAACCCGATTTTCGACTGGTCGGAACACGACGTGTGGGCATACATCCTCGCCAACAATGTGCCTTACAACGATTTGTACCGGCAAGGATTTCCCAGCATAGGCTGCGACCCCTGCACCCGCCCCGTCAAGGCGGGCGAAGACATCCGCGCCGGGCGGTGGTGGTGGGAAGGCAGAAACAGCAAAGAATGCGGGCTGCACAAATAATTCATAAATATCAGACAGAAGAAATAAGGAATATGGTATGACGAAAACCGAACCGAACAACGCCCAACTCGACTGGTTGGAATCCGAATCCATCCACATCATCCGCGAAGTGGCGGCGGAATGCGAAAACCCCGCCCTGCTCTTTTCCGGCGGCAAAGATTCCGTGGTCCTGCTCGCCCTCGCCTGCAAAGCCTTCCGGCTGGGCAGCAGGCCGGTAAAACTGCCCTTCCCGCTGGTGCATATCGACACGGGGCACAACTACCCCGAAGTGATTGCTTTCCGCGACGCGCAGGCGGCAAAACTCAATGCCCGCCTGATAGTGGGGCGCGTGGAAGACTCCATTGCCAAAGGCACAGTAGTTTTACGCAAAGAAACCGATTCGCGCAATGCGGCGCAGGCGGTTACGCTGTTGGAAACCATCGAGGCAAACGGCTTTGACGCGCTGATGGGCGGCGCGCGGCGCGACGAAGAAAAAGCCCGCGCCAAAGAACGGATTTTCTCGTTCCGAGACGAGTTCGGACAATGGGATCCGAAGGCGCAACGCCCCGAGCTGTGGTCGCTGTACAACACCAGGCTGCACAAAGGCGAAAATATGCGCGTCTTCCCGATTTCCAACTGGACGGAACTCGACATCTGGCAATACATCGCCCGCGAAAACCTCGAGCTGCCGCCGATTTATTACAGCCACAGGCGCGAAGTGGTCAGACGCAGGGGGCTGCTGGTCCCTGTAACGCCGCTCACCCCGAAAATGCCGTCTGAAACCTCCGAAATCCTTGATGTCCGCTTCCGCACCGTCGGCGACATCAGCTGCACCTGCCCGGTAGAAAGCACCGCGTCCACGCCGACGGAGATTATCAGAGAAACAGCGGTTGCCGACATTTCCGAACGCAGCGCGACCCGGCTGGACGATCAGGCAAGCGAGGCGGCAATGGAAAAACGCAAAAAAGAAGGCTATTTCTAAATTTCAAAAACCCTTTAAGCAGATATGAGGAAGAAAATATGACGGCACAACACCAAACCCCGCTCCGCTTCATTACCGCCGGCAGCGTCGATGACGGCAAAAGCACCCTAATCGGACGACTGCTCTACGACAGCAAAGCCCTGCTGTCCGACCAAATCAAAACCTTGGAATCCGGCAAAAGCAAAGGTTTGAAAGAAACCATAGACTTCTCCATCCTGACCGACGGACTGGAAGCCGAACGCGAACAGGGCATTACGATCGATGTGGCATACCGCTATTTTTCCACGGCGAAACGGAAATTCATCATCGCCGACACGCCGGGGCACGAACAATACACGCGCAATATGGTTACGGGCGCAAGCACCGCTTCGGCGGCAGTCGTGCTGGTTGACGCATCCCAACTGGATTTCGGCGCGCAGCCCTTGCAGCTTCTGCCGCAGACCAAACGCCATTCCGCCATCCTCCGCCAACTCAACTGCCCGCATATTGTGGTGGCGGTCAACAAAATGGACCTGCTGGATTACAGCGAAGACAAATTCAACGCCATTGTGGAGGCATACCGCCGACTTGCCGAACAGCTCGGTTTGAAAGACGCGCATTTCGTACCGGTGTCCGCACTCTTGGGCGACAACATTGTTTACCCCGGCGGCAATATGCCTTGGTATAAAGGCGAACCCTTATTGTCCATTTTGGAAACCCTGCCGGGGGCGGACGAAGTCAGCCGCACCGCCGACGATTTTTATTTCCCCGTGCAACTGGTCGTCCGCCAAGATGCCGACAAGGCCGATGATTTCCGAGGCTATCAGGGGCGCATCGAACGCGGTTCGGTCGCCGTCGGGCAAACCGTCCGCATCGAACCGAACGGGCTGACCGCCGAAGTGTCCGAAATCATCACACCCAAAGGCGAAGTGGCGCAGGCTTTTGCCGGCGAGGCGGCAACCCTCCGGCTGGATCGCGACATCGATGTTTCGCGCGGCGACCTTTTTGTCGATAAAAATTCCCCGCTCGCCCCGCAAAAACATCTGGAAGTCACGCTTTGCTGGTTTGACGAACGTCCGCTCAACACCGCGCGCAAATACCTGCTCAAGCACGGCACGCAAACCGTGTCGGCAAAAGTCGGGGAAATTGAAAGCGTTTTGGATGTCCGCACGCTGGAACAAGAGGCCGGCGCGGAATCCTTGAAGATGAACGACATCGCCAAAGTCCGCATCAACCTTCAAAAACCCGTTACGGCAACGCCTTATGCGGAAAACACCGCCGCCGGTTCGTTTATCCTGATAGACGAAGCGACATACGGCACTGTTGCGGCAGGTATGATTTTATGAGTGAACACGATATGCAGAACACAAATCCGCCATTACCGCCTCTGCCGCCCGAAATCACGCAGCTCCTGTCGGGGCTGGACGCGGCACAATGGGCGTGGCTGTCCGGCTACGCTTGGGCAAAAGCAGGAAACGGGGCATCTGCAGGACTGCCCGCGCTTCAGACGGCATTGCCGACGGCAGAACCTTTTTCCGTAACCGTCCTTTCCGCCTCGCAAACCGGCAATGCGAAATCCGTTGCCGACAAAGCGGCGGACAGCCTGGAAGCCGCCGGCATCCAAGTCAGTCGCGCCGAACTGAAAGACTATAAGGCGAAAAACATCGCCGGCGAACGCCGCCTGCTGCTGGTTACGTCCACCCAAGGCGAAGGCGAACCGCCGGAAGAAGCCGTCGTGCTGCACAAACTGCTGAACGGCAAAAAAGCCCCGAAATTGGACAAACTCCAATTTGCCGTACTGGGTTTGGGCGACAGTTCCTATCCGAATTTCTGCCGGGCGGGCAAAGATTTCGACAAACGTTTTGAAGAATTGGGGGCGAAACGCCTGCTCGAACGCGTTGATGCGGATTTGGACTTTACCGCCTCCGCAAACGCCTGGACAGACAATATCGCCGCACTCTTAAAAGAAGAAGCCGCAAAAAACCGGGCAACGCCCGCGCCGCAGGCAACGCCCCCCGCCGACCTTCAGACGGCATCGGAGGGCAGGTACTGCAAGGCAGCCCCCTTTCCCGCCGCCCTGCTGGCCAATCAGAAAATCACCGCCCGCCAATCCGATAAAGACGTGCGCCACATCGAAATCGATTTGAGCGGTTCGGATTTGCACTACCTCCCGGGCGACGCGCTCGGCGTTTGGTTTGACAACGATCCGGCACTGGTCAGGGAAATCCTAGACCTGCTCGGCATCGATCAGGCAACGGAAATACAGGCGGGCGGAAAAACCCTGCCGGTTGCCTCCGCACTGTTATCCCATTTTGAACTCACGCAAAACACCCCCGCCTTTGTCAAAGGCTATGCCCCGTTCGCCGATGATGACGAACTCGACCGTATTGCTGCCGACAACGCCGTTTTGCAAGGCTTTGTGCAAAGCACGCCGATTGCCGATGTGCTGCACCGCTTCCCTGCAAAACTGACGGCGGAACAATTCGCCGGCCTGCTGCGCCCGCTTGCGCCGCGCCTGTATTCGATTTCCTCGTCGCAGGCGGAAGTGGGGGACGAAGTGCACCTGACCGTCGGCGCGGTGCGTTTTGAACACGAAGGGCGCGCCAGAGCGGGCGGCGCATCGGGTTTCCTTGCCGACCGGCTGGAAGAGGACGGCACGGTGCGCGTGTTTGTGGAACGCAACGACGGCTTCAGGCTGCCCGAAGACAGCCGCAAGCCGATTGTGATGATCGGCTCGGGCACCGGCGTCGCACCGTTCCGCGCTTTCGTCCAACAACGTGCCGCAGAAAATGCGGAAGGCAAAAACTGGCTGATTTTCGGCAATCCGCATTTTGCCGCCGACTTCCTCTATCAGACCGAATGGCAGCAGTTTGCCAAAGACGGCTTCCTGCACAGATACGATTTCGCCTGGTCGCGCGATCAGGAAGAAAAAATCTATGTGCAGGACAAAATCCGCGAACAGGCGGAAGGACTTTGGCAATGGCTGCAGGAAGGCGCGCATATCTATGTGTGCGGCGATGCGGCAAAAATGGCAAAAGACGTGGAAGCCGCCTTGCTGGATGTGATTATCGGGGCAGGACATTTGGACGAAGAGGGCGCAGAAGAATATTTGGATATGCTGCGCGAAGAAAAACGCTATCAGCGTGATGTTTATTGATTAAATATAATCGGGAGGAACACAAAATGACCGTACAGACCAAGACAAAAGGTTTGGCGTGGCAAGAAAAACCGCTATCCGACAACGAACGTCTGAAAACCGAAAGCAATTTTTTACGCGGCACGATTTTGGACGATTTGAAAGACCCGCTCACGGGCGGCTTCAAAGGCGACAACTTCCAACTCATCCGCTTCCACGGTATGTATGAGCAGGACGACCGCGACATCCGCGCCGAACGCGCCGAGGCAAAACTCGAGCCCTTGAAATTTATGCTTTTGCGCTGCCGGCTGCCGGGCGGGATCATCAAACCGTCCCAATGGATAGAACTGGACAAATTTGCCCGGGAAAACAGTCATTACCGCTCCATCCGGCTGACCAACCGGCAAACCTTCCAATTTCACGGCGTGCCGAAAGCCAAGTTGCAGACGATGCACCGCCTCTTGCACAAACTGGGTTTGGATTCCATCGCCACGGCGGCGGATATGAACCGCAACGTGCTTTGCACGTCCAACCCGATCGAGTCCGAACTGCACCGGCAGGCTTACGAATACGCGAAAAAGATTTCCGAACACTTGCTGCCGCGCACGCGCGGTTATCTGGATGTGTGGGTGGACGGCAAAAAAGTTCAAAGTTCTGACGACTTCCTTCAAGAAGACGAGCCGATTTTGGGCAAAACCTATCTGCCGCGCAAATTCAAAACCGCAGTCGTCATCCCGCCCTTAAATGATGTGGACTGCTACGGCAACGACTTGGATTTTGTCGCCATTTCAGACGGCAACGGACAGCTTGCCGGATTCAATGTTTTGGCGGGCGGCGGGCTTTCGATGGAACACGGCAACACCAAAACCTATCCGAACATTTCACTGGAACTGGGTTTCGTGCCTCCGGAACACGCGCTGAAGGCCGCCGAAGCGGTGGTAACCACGCAGCGCGACTTCGGCAACCGCAGCGACCGCAAAAACGCCCGCACCCGCTACACCATTCAAAATATGGGCTTGGACAACTTCCGCGCCGAAGTCGAACGCCGTATGGGTATGCCGTTCGAACCCGTACGCCCGTTCAAATTTACCGGGCGCGGCGACCGTATCGGCTGGGTGAAAGGCATAGACGGCAACTGGCATTTGACCCTTTTCATCGAAAGCGGGCGTTTGGTTGACGAAGGCGGGAAACAGCTTCTGACCGGCGTGTTGGAAATCGCCAAAATCCACAAAGGCGACTTCCGCATCACCGCCAACCAAAACCTCATCGTGGCAAATGTACCCGAAGGAGGCAAAGCCCGGATCGAACAGCTCGCCCGCTCATACGGGCTGATACACGACGGTGTCAGCAAACTGCGCGAAAATGCGATGTCGTGCGTTTCCTTCCCGACCTGCCCGCTGGCAATGGCGGAAGCCGAACGCGTGCTGCCGGACTTCATCGGCGAGCTGGATAAGATTATGGCGAAACACGGCACGTCGGACGACTACATCGTTACCCGCATTACCGGCTGCCCGAACGGCTGCGGACGGGCGATGTTGGCGGAAATCGGACTGGTCGGCAAAGCCGTCGGACGCTACAACCTCCACATCGGCGGCGACCGCGAAGGCGTACGCATCCCCCGCCTCTACAAAGAAAACATTACCCTGCCGGAAATCCTTTCCGAATTAGACGACCTGATCGGCAAATGGGCGGCAGGACGCGATACCGACGAAGGTTTCGGCGATTTCGCCATACGGACGGGCATCGTCAAACCCGTGTTGGATGCGCCCGTCGATTTTTGGGACGCATCCAAAGCCGTCCCGATTGCGCGCGCCTGAAACCGTCCCCCGCATTCCTGCGGGGGATGTCCTTTTTTGCCGCACGCGTTTCCATTCCGCAAAATTCCGATACTTGGTATAAAATACCTTTTTTTTCATTTCAAAACACAACAAAAATGCCGTCTGAAAGCCTTTTGCCGTTCAGACGGCATAGCAGACAAGGAAACACACTATGCCGGACTACCGCTCCAAAACCTCCACCCACGGTCGCAATATGGCGGGTGCACGCGCATTGTGGCGCGCCACCGGCGTGATGGAAACCGACTTCGGCAAGCCCATCATCGCCGTTGCCAACTCCTTCACCCAATTCGTGCCCGGCCACGTCCACCTGCACAATATGGGCCAACTGGTTGCCCGCGAGATCGAAAAAGCCGGCGCAATCGCCAAAGAATTCAACACCATCGCCATCGACGACGGCATCGCTATGGGACACAGCGGTATGCTCTACTCCCTGCCCAGCCGCGATTTGATTGCCGACTCCATCGAATATATGGTCAACGCCCACTGCGCCGACGCGCTGGTGTGCATTTCCAACTGCGACAAAATCACCCCGGGCATGCTGATTGCTGCGATGCGTCTGAATATCCCGACCATCTTCGTTTCCGGCGGCCCGATGGAAGCAGGCAAAGTCATCGGCGTGGCAAACATCCAACCCGAACGCCGCTTGGACTTGATTGACGCGATGATTGAATCGGCGGACGACAATGTCAGCAACCGGCAAGTCGAGGAAGTCGAACAAAACGCCTGCCCGACCTGCGGCTCGTGTTCGGGTATGTTTACGGCAAACTCGATGAACTGCCTGACCGAAGCACTCGGCCTTTCCCTGCCCGGCAACGGTTCGTATTTGGCGACCCACGCCGGCCGCAAAGAATTGTTCCTCGAAGCCGGCCGTATGATTGTCGAAATCACCAAACGCTATTACGAGCAAAACGATGAAACCGTACTGCCGCGCAACATTGCCACCAAAAAAGCGTTTGAAAACGCTATGACGATGGATATTGCGATGGGCGGCAGCACCAATACCATTTTGCACCTGTTGGCCGTTGCCAACGAAGCCGGTGTCGATTTCAAAATGGCCGACATTGACCGCTTAAGCCGCGTTGTGCCCTGCATCTGCAAAACCGCACCCAACAACCACGACTACTATATGGAAGACGTGCACCGAGCCGGCGGCATCTTCGCCATCCTGAAAGAATTGGACAAAGCGGGCAAGCTGCACACCGACGTGCACACTATCCACGCACCGACGCTGAAAGACGCGATTGAAAAATGGGACGTAACCAACCCTGAAAACACCCGCGCCATCGAACGCTTCAAAGCCGCGCCCGGCGGCGTACGCACCACCCAAGCGTTCTCGCAAAACCGTATGTGGAAAACCCTCGACCTCGACCGCGAAAAAGGCTGTATCCGCGACGTGGCACACGCCTACTCGCAAGACGGCGGTTTGGCGGTCTTGTTCGGCAACATCGCCGAACGCGGCTGCGTGGTAAAAACCGCAGGCGTGGACGAGAGCATCCTCAAATTTACCGGCCGCGCGCGCGTGTTTGAAAGCCAAGAAGCCGCTGTCGAAGGCATTTTGGGCAACCAAATCGTCGCTGGCGACATCGTCATCATCCGCTACGAAGGCCCGAAAGGCGGCCCGGGCATGCAGGAAATGCTGTATCCGACTTCCTACCTGAAATCTAAAGGCCTCGGCAAAGCCTGCGCTCTCTTAACCGACGGACGCTTCTCCGGCGGCACATCAGGTTTGTCCATCGGACACGCCTCGCCCGAAGCGGCGGAAGGTGGCGCGATCGGTTTGGTACACGAAGGCGATACCGTCGAAATCGACATCCCCAACCGCAGCATCCACCTTGTCATTTCCGATGAAGAGCTTGCCGCGCGCCGTGCCGAAATGGAAGCACGCGGCAGCAAAGCGTGGAAACCGGAAAACCGCGACCGCTACGTCTCCGCCGCATTAAGAGCTTACGGCGCGATGGCGACTTCCGCCGACAAAGGCGCGGTGCGCGACGTAGCGCAAATCGAAAGATAAGCCCCAAAACGTGCGGCAAATGCTGTCTCGTCTGAACAGTAAAGGTCTGATGATGGACAAATTTATCTGGGCGATGGCGGTATTTTCCGCAATTTTGGCCTCGTTATCGGCAGCGGCTTTAGCGCGATCGAGTATGTAAAAGAGCTGCCGCTCGCCGCCGTTGCCGTAATGCCTTGCGCGCCGAAGTCGTTGCTGTGGTTGTTGGCGAAGCTGAGGTAGTCGAATCCCGCGTCGGCAAGGTATTGCCCGTATGCGGAGGGCGTTCGGAATGCATAGCATATTTTGGGGGTTTGCACATTTTTTCGGCGTACCGCCTTCGTCAAACAGCGTGCCTTCGAGGTTGCCGACGGTAATGTCCGCGTCTTGCAAGGCAGATTCGACGTTTTTCAGAATATTGGTATCGGGCAGGTAATCGACCGGATAATTGCTGCCGAGCATAATGTCGCCCACGCCGATAATGGAAACGGTATCGGCTGTCTTTTCGTCAGGCGCATCCTGTCCGTCCACATCGCCGGTATTTGAAACGGGCGCGGGGTTTGAACCGTCAATCGGCAGCACGGGGATTCCGTTCCGGCAGGATGCGCCGAGGGCTTGACCCCGGCGGTTTGCGGTGCGGAAACGGCATAAAGGGCGAACCTTGACGAATTGAACATCAAATATTCGGGCATCGAAAACAGGTTTGAAACCGCCATCCTGAAGAAAAACGGCGTAAGATCCGGCTTCGTCTCCTTCGCCCCCAACCTTGCCGCCGTCAAACTGAACGATTATGCCAAAGTTAGAAAACGGATTACCAAAACCAAACAGAAAGCCGACATCGTCATTGTGATGTTCCACGGCGGCGCGGAAGGGAAACAGGCGGAACACCTGCCGTTCGATACCGAAATCTTCTATGGGGAAAACAGGGGCAACGTCGTCGAGTTTGCACGGCTTGCCGTCGATTCCGGCGCGGATGTCGTATTCGGGCAGGGGTCGCACGTTACTCGCGCCGTCGAACTTTACCGCGACCGCTTCATCTCCTACAGCGGCGGCAACTTTGCCACCTACGGCGCAATCAACACCTCCGGCATCAGCGGCATTGCGCCGATTTTCAAAATTATCACCGACAAACAGGGTAAATTTATTTCCGGAACTATCATCCCTATTACCCAAGCCGACGATAAAATCCCCAAAATCGACCCTGAAAAACCGTTATCGGGCGGATTATTTATCTGAACCGCAGCGACTTCCCCAACGGGAACGGGCTGGATGTCTCGCCCGACGGCAACATCACGCGCCGGTAAAAAGATATTGGAAATACCGTCCGAACAAATGTCGTCTGAAAGCCTTTTTTCGGGTTTCAGACGGCATTTTTGCAATCGTCAATAATCCACTTTAATCCCAGAGGCTTTTTCCACTTCGGCGACCTCGCCTTCCAGCTCAAACTGTAAGGGATACAGGTTGAGCTTTTCCATCAGGATTCTGTCGCCGTCTTCATCCGGATTGCCCGTGGTCAGCAGCTTGTCGCCGTAAAAAATCGAGTTCGCGCCCGCCATAAAGCACATCGCCTGCATCGCTTCCGGCATATTGCTGCGCCCTGCCGACAGTCGGACATAACTTTGCGGCATCGTAATCCGCGCCACGGCGATGGTGCGGACAAATTCCGTCCAGTCCAAATCCTCGGCATCGGCAAGCGGCGTACCTTCCACTTTGACCAACCGGTTAATCGGCACGCTTTCGGGCTGCGGGTCGAGGTTGGCGAGGCTGGCAATCAGCCCTGCGCGTTCGGCGCGGGTTTCGTTCATCCCGACGATGCCGCCGCAGCAGACTTTCAAACCGGCGTTGCGGACTTTGCCCAAGGTGTCCATACGGTCTTCATGCCGGCGTGTATGGATGATGTCGTTGTAGCGGTCGGGGTCGGTGTCGAGGTTGTGGTTGTAATAATCCAAGCCCGCCTCTTTCAAGTCTTCCGCCATACCTTCTTCGAGCATACCGAACGTGCCACAGGTTTCCATACCCAAGCCCTTGACGGCTTTGATGATTGCGGAAACCGTCTCCACGTCTTTGGGTTTGGGGCCGCGCCATGCCGCGCCCATACAAAACCGGCTTGCGCCGCGCGATTTGGCGATTTTGGCTTTTTCGACGATTTCATCCACATCCATCATCTGCTCTTTGCCCAGATTGGTGTTGTGGTGCGCCGATTGCGGACAGTAGGCGCAATCTTCGGGACAACCGCCGGTTTTGATGGACAACAGCGTGGAAAGCTGGATTTCGCGCGGGTTGAAATTTTGGCGGTGGATTTCGGCGGCTTGGTAAATGAGGTCGAGGAAGGGAAGTCCGAACAGGGCTTCGACATCGCATTTTTTCCAATAGCGCGCGGTGGGATGAGGCTTGCACTCGGTCTTACGGCGCAAGGCGACGGGGGATACGGTCATAATGTGTTCTTTCGTATTTACAGCGGCGCAATGACGCTGACAGGCAAACCGCCGGCGCAATGACGGCGGTTGCGGGTAATCAAATGGCTGAAAACAGCGGCGGCAAGTGTAACGCGTTTGAAAATACGGGGCAAACGGTTTTTCCGCCTTTGTGCCGCGCAGCCGGACGATGCCGTCTGAAGGGCTTTCAGACGGCATCGCCCGGGCTATCTCAAAGCGTCCAGCAGTTTGGTGTGTATTCCGCCGAAACCGCCGTTGCTCATCACCAAAATATGGTCGCCTGCTTCGGTATGTTTCACGATTTCGGCAATGAAAGCATCGAAATCTTTGCCGACGTGCAGCTTGCCGCCCAAAGGCGCGAGGGCTTCGGCGACGTTCCAGTCCACGCCGCCGGCGTAGCAGAACACTTGGTCGGCACCTTTGAGGCTTTCGGGCAGGGCGGCTTTCATGGTGCCGAGTTTCATGGTGTTGGAACGCGGCTCGAGAACGGCGAGAATGCGGGCGTTTCCGACGCGCTGACGAAGGCCTTCGATGGTGGTTTCGATGGCGGTCGGATGGTGGGCGAAATCGTCGTAAACGGTGATGCCGTTTACCGTACCTTTAATTTCCATGCGGCGTTTGACGTTTTTAAACGCGCTCAAGGCTTCGCAGGCGGTCTGAATATCGACTCCGGCATGACGTGCGGCGGCGATGACGGCAAGCGCGTTCATGCGGTTGTGTCCGCCCATCAAACTCCAAGCGACGTGTCCGGCTTTTTTGCCGTCAAGTAATACGTCGAACGAGCCGTCGGCATTGACTTCGCCGACCTGCCAGCCGTGTTCGGTGCCGAATTTTTCCACCGGCGTCCAGCAGCCTTTGTCCAAAGTGTCTTGCAGGCTTTGCTGCTGTCCGTTGCAGACGATTAAGCCTTCAGACGGCACGGTGCGTACAAGGTGGTGGAACTGGGTCTGTATCGCACCCAAGTTGGCAAAGATGTCGGCGTGGTCGAATTCCAGATTGTTCAACACGGCGGTACGCGGGCGGTAATGCACGAATTTGGAGCGTTTGTCGAAAAAGGCAGTGTCGTATTCGTCGGCTTCGATGACGAAAAACGGCGATTTGCTGTTCGGGTCTTGACGCGGCGTTTGCGGCAGGCGGGCGGAAACGCCGAAATTTTCCGGTACGCCGCCGATGAGGAAGCCCGGCGCGAGTCCGGCATATTCCAAAACCCACGCGAGCATAGACGCGGTGGTCGTTTTGCCGTGCGTCCCCGCCACGCCGAGTACCCAATGATGGTGCAACACGTTTTCAGCCAGCCATTGCGGACCGGAAATATAAGGCAGCCCGCGGTTCAAAATCGCCTCAACCACATCCATCCCGCGCTTGGCGACATTGCCGATGACGTAAACGTCGGCTTTAAATTCCTCCAACTGCGCCGCGTCGAAGCCTTCGTGTACGCCTATGCCCAAGGCTTCGAGCTGGGTGCTCATCGGCGGATACATCTTCGCATCGCAACCGCTGACTTCAAACCCTGCTTCTTTGGCAATGGCGGCAATCCCACCCATAAACGTGCCGCCGATACCGATAATGTGGATGTGTTTCATCAGAGTTCCCTAATCGTTCAAATTCTATTATTCAACGCCGTCATGGCTGATTCGGTTTCAATCAATGCGTCTTTGCACCGGTATTCGAAGCATCCTTATGCGTATTCTCTCTCGGATTTTGGACGTGTTCGTCCCTCACCGTGTCCGAATAATCGCCGACCCCTGCGTCTTCCGCCCTGTCTTTTACTGCCGGTCTAACCGAACTGTACACCCGGTCCCGCCCCAAACCCGCGTTGGTACAATGTTTTCCCGGAGTTTGGCTGTAACTGGTTTTACCATTATGGCGGCACGCGTAAACATTTGCCGAAAATACGGTCTGAACCGCTGTAACAAGCAACATACTTCCAATTATTTTAGATACGCGCATATCAACCTCCTTTATCGTTCTTCTTCAAAAAAGGGAATGTATTTCAATAGCACTTCATCTAATTCTTTCATTCCCTGCTCATAATTGAACGGGTATTCCCAACCATCCCCTACTTTGATTTCAGAAATATCTTTAAACTTCCGCTTAAGGGCGGACACTTTGTCCATATCGTCATCAATTTCCTGTTTGCCGAACGGTATTTTCCGCTTTTCCAAAACCTCGTCATAATAACAAGATAAATTAAGTAATAGCCCCCAAGCACTATTTGCAATTACGACTAATCTATGTTTTTCCCTAGTTAAGTAATCTGCACCGCTATCATAGATTGCCCTTGTCGGGTCATAAAAAAATTCGCAATTTTTCATAGCGTCCCCACACTTTAACCGATTCGCAATTTTATATCCGCGATTTTGCAAGCTGCCCATAAAAACCGATTGCCTGCCAAGACGGCACTACTTGTTAAAGATGCCCGATAATGCCGCAACTCTTCCGTATTTACCGACAAACGCCCTATTTGCTTAGAGCTGTTTTGTTTTCCACAAAACTTTAATTCGTTGATTTAACAAATTTTTTACCAAATTCTTTATTTGTTCGGATTCCATTAGCACGATTTTGAGCAATATCTGTCAAAACCATTTCCACCACACCCAAGCCAAAACCGCCGCCGCCACGGTATTGGACAATAAGATGAGTTTCCACTGCCCGTCCTTCCGCAATGCCGCCTTCTTGGGCTTCAAAGCACCCGCATAAAAAAACGGCGACAGCAGCATAGAAGCGATACATAAGAAAATCAATACGCCGTAATAGATTTTTTCAGACGGCATTTCTTTTCCTCAATACGCCGACCGCTGCCGCATCTGTTCAAACAGGCAGATTGTCGCCGCCATCGCGACATTTAAAGACTCGGTTGCATCGTGCATCGGAATCCTGACACACTTGTCCGCCCTGTCCAAAACCGCTTTACCGACCCCCGCGCCTTCGTTGCCAAACACCCAGGCTGTCGGTCCGCACAAATCTTCGCCGTACAAAACCGCCTGCTTTTCCTCGCGCAAGGCGGTGGCAAACACACGGCCTTTATAGCGCGCCAACCATATTTCCAAATCCGCCTGCGGATAAATGCCCGACAAGAAATGCGCGCCCATCCCCGCGCGCAATACCTTGGGCGACCACGCGTCCGCGCAACCCCTGCCCAAAACGACCGTACCTACCCCTGCCGCCGCCGCACTCCGTAAGACGGTGCCGACATTGCCCGGATCTTGCACGCCGTCCAAAACCACACAGTCGCCTTTGTCCGGCAAGGTTCCGCCCAATGGGATATCAATCAGTGCAAGTATATCGTCTGCACAACTCAAGCTACTGATTTTTTTCAATATGCCGTCTGAAACGGAAAAAATCCTGCCTTCCGGCACAACCGCCCTCAGCCTGCGGATTTCTTCAGACGGCATTTTGCCCTCGGGAATATATACCCCGACCGGCATCCCGCCGGATTGCAGGAAAACCTGAAGCAGGTGCACGCCCTCCAAAACGGTTTGGGCGTATTGCCGTCTGAACTTTCCTTGCGACAACAGGCGGTGCAGGTGCCGGATGTGTTCATTATTGGTCGAACTGATGTGTCTCACTTCACAAGCCTTTTAGAAATATGCAACCGGACAATACCCGACTGAACGCCGCCGAAATCTGTTTGCGATATTATCAAAATAAAATGGGAAAGTCAGGATGGAAGGGCAAAATGCCGTCTGAAACCGAGATTTGAAAATCCGCACAACAGTTTGCCAACGCCAATGGACGGTTTCCGCTGTCGGCAACAAGCGGCCAAATTGGGCGCAGGACAGGCAAAACCCGTTTCCCCTGAAGGATTTTTTTCACATCCTTATGGATGCCGCCGACAGCCAACGTATCCGATACCGCTACCGTCCTCAAAATTCCGTCCTGCTCCAAAAGATGCTCAGGAAGCCCAAACGGATGACGTTTTAAAACAAATCCCTGCCCCGTCAATATTTCCCTTAAATTTCCGCTTATCTGCCTGTCTTTCAAAAACCGCAGTTTATCCGTTTTTTCCAGTCGGAACACAAACAGCCTGCCTGCATAATGATGCAATTCAAAGCCTTGCAAGTTCCAACGTCCGGTTTTTGCCTCCGTCAAAACCCGGGCAATGTCGGCAAGGGCATTCTGATTCGGCATGGGGATGCCGTTTTCCTTCAAAAAATACCGCAAAATATGGGTTTTCCGGCGTGGGGAAAACGCCTGCCAACGCACCGTATCGAAACTGCCTTCCTCACAGACCCAACGGCAGTCCTGACCGATGATTTCGTCCAACAAAGCCAAATCTTCCTGCAAAGCGCGGACATTGTTCAGTACATGCCGCCCGAAATGGGGAATCTGCGCCGAAAGTTCGGGCAAAATACGGTGCCGGAAGCGGTTTCGCAAATAAGCCGTATCGCTATTGCTTTCGTCCTCGATATTCGGCAAACCGTGTTTTTGGGCATAATCCCATATGTCTTGGCGCGAAAAAGGCAGCAAAGGCCGCCAGATGATGCCTTTTTCCCCAAAAGGGCGGACGGTGGGCATAGCCGCCAAAGCGCGCAAACCGCCGCCGCGAGCGACTGCCAGCATAAAGGTTTCGATTTGATCGTCCCTGTGGTGCGCCAACGCCAAAACGTCAAAGCCTTTTTCGGCAAACGCGGCATAACGCTTTTGCCGCGCCGCCGCCTCGATGCCCAAACCGTTTTTTTCCACGCAGACCTTAACCGTTTCCAGCCCCACCCCGAGCATATCGCAATAGTTTTGGCAGAAATCTGCCCAATCGTCGGCACGGGGACTCAAGCCGTGATGGATATGCAATGCATCCGGAATAAAACCGCCCTTTTTTCCGGCGCGGACAAGCAGATGCAGCAAAACGACGGAATCCAAGCCGCCGCTTAATGCCACCGCTGTTTTTTTTCCATTCAGACCTTGAGGAAAACAATCCTTCAAGCATTGCTCAAACGCATCTAAAGTCAGCACGGTTCCGTCCCGATAAAGAAAAAGCAAGCAGTTTCAGACAAACTGCTTGCTGCTTGTTCTACCTGAATTATTGTTCCGAAAATTTGCCGTAAGCCATAATGCGGTCGAAACGGCGCGAAAGCAAATCGGCAAGCGGGATGCTTTGCGCTTCGTGCAGTTGTTTTTCCAAAACGGCTTTCACGTTTTTCATGGTTTGCCCAAAATCCCGATGCGCGCCGCCCAATGGTTCTTTGATGACGGTATCGACCAAGTCCAGCTTTTGCAGGCGGTCAGCAGTAATGCCCAAAGCCTGAGCCGCATCCGCCGCCTTTTCGGCGGTTTTCCACAAAATCGAAGCGCAGCCTTCGGGGGAGATAACAGAATAGGTCGAGTATTGCAGCATATTGACGTAATCGCCTACGGCGACCGCCAACGCACCGCCCGAGCCCCCTTCGCCGATGACGGTACACAAAACGGGGACGTGCAGGCGCGTCAGTTCGTACAGGTTTTTGCCGATGGCTTCCGACTGCCCGCGTTCTTCCGCGCCGATGCCGGGATACGCGCCCGGCGTATCGATAAAGGTCATGACGGGCAAGCCGAATTTTTCTGCCGTCTTCATCAGGCGCAGGGCTTTGCGGTAGCCTTCAGGACGGGGCATACCGAAGTTGCGGCGGATTTTTTCTTTGGTGTCGCGCCCTTTCTGATGCCCGACGACCATCACGCTTTGTCCGTTGAAACGCGCCAATCCGCCGACAATCGCATGATCGTCGGCAAAGTGGCGGTCGCCGTGCAGCTCTTCAAAATCAGTAAACAGCGCATCAATGTAATCCAAAGTATAGGGACGCTGCGGATGCCGGGAAACCTGTGAAACCTGGGCGGGCGTAAGTTTGCTGAAAATCGATTTGGTCAGGTCGTTGCTTTTTTTCTGCAAACGGTGTATTTCGTCCGAAATATCGACGGCAGACTCGTCTTGGACGAAACGCAGCTCATCGATTTTGTTGGTCAGTTCGGCTATGGGTTGTTCAAAATCCAAAAAAACAGGTTTCATAGAATGAAGCTCTCATCAACAGATTCTGCCGCTATCATACGCTATTTGTGCATATTCCGCAGTTAATTTATTGTCCAAAACGGCTTTTCCACACCCTCTTTTTGTGTTCGGACAGCATGGAAAACAGTGGATTAGTGCATATATACTAGTTATAGGCGGCGTATCTTATGCTAAACTTGAAACAAATTCAATTATTTCAAACAAAATCGTATGAAAGACAAGCACGATTCTTCCGCCATGCGGCTGGACAAATGGCTTTGGGCGGCACGTTTTTTCAAGACCCGTTCCCTTGCGCAAAAGCACATCGAACTGGGTAGGGTTCAAGTAAACGGCTCGAAGGTCAAAAACAGTAAAACCATAGACATCGGCGATATTATCGACCTGACGCTCAATTCCCTTCCCTATAAAATCAAGGTTAAAGGTTTGAACCACCAACGCCGCCCGGCATCCGAGGCGCGGCTTCTGTATGAAGAAGACGCAAAAACGGCAGCATTGAGGGAAGAGCGCAAACAGCTCGACCAATTCAGCCGCATCACTTCCGCCCATCCCGACGGCAGACCGACCAAGCGCGACCGCCGCCAACTGGATAGGCTGAAAAAAGGAGACTGGTAAAACCGTTCCCACTGCAAACAGAAGCACGAACCGCGTACCGCCGTATTTCAGACGGCATTCCCGAAACTTATTCTGCCTCGTCTATCCATGCCTGCTGCACGGCTTCGAGAATACGTTCGCCGCAACGGGCGGGGTCGTCGTCAAATTCGGGCAATGCCATAATCAGGTCGCGCAGTTGGGTAAAGCGCACGGTTTTGGGATCGATGGTTTCGCCGTGCAGGTCGTAAAGGTCTTCAGCGATACGTTGTGTGTCTGTCCATTTCATATTAATTTTCCTGTATTTTCCGGTCTTTCAACCGTATAGAACATGTTCCAAATGTATACCCGCCAAGGATAGCTGAATGAATAATGCCTTAACCGCCAAACTTTCCAAACTGGTTTATACCGCTCCGGACAATCCTGATTTCCTTTCCAAGATAGGGGAATTTGACCGTCTGATCCTATTGGTCCGCAGACTGTATCAGATGCTCGACGAACAAAATGCCCTTTCCCGGCTGACACTTTGCATCCGCTGTCAAAACCAAAGAGGGCTTATTGTCCTAGACGGTGCACGGGCTGATTCCGATGCCGCAACAATACGTATGAAGCGGTGGCATATTTATACCCAAATTGCCGAACGTATGGCAAACCGTTATGACCAGATTTCCGTAACAGTTGAAAATGAGACTGCCAATCCTACCCAACTTGAACAATACTATCTGGATATTGCCGATAAAACTATCGCTCTTTTTGGATTGAAGGAAGCGAAACTGCAACAGCAAGAATATCCGGAAGATAAAACGCAGCAGCAATCAATATTGAAAAAGCTATCCGAAAAGCCCGGTCGAAACCTGAGTATGATCAATACGAAAGCCAAAATAGAGCAATATGCGGCAAATCAGACACAAACACCTCTGAAAATTACCCGACAACGGTTTATCTGCCGTCCAAACTAAACTCCGGTTTACCCTTATCAAATACGGGATTACCCTTCTGCTCCGGCTTATGCATATCCGATGCCGTCTGAACCGCATGATGTTTCAGACGGCATTGCGTCAATGCTCCTCTCGGGCATGATTGATAGTATATTTGGGGATTTCCACAATCAAATCTTCGCCGGCGACAACCGCCTGACAACTCAGGCGCGAATCGGCTTCCAAACCCCAAGCCTGATCGAGCAGGTCTTCTTCCAATTCGGTCGGCTCTTCCAAACTGTCGAAACCTTTGCGGATGATGACGTGGCAGGTGGTGCAGGCGCAGGATTTTTCGCAGGCGTGATCGACTTCGATGTCGTGGTCGAGCAGCACGTCGAGGACGGTTTTGCCTTCGGGCGCGTCTTCGATAACCGCGCCTTCGGGGCATAATGTCGTGTGTGGAAGTACGGTGATTTTGGGCATTTTTATTGTCTTTCTGTAAAAAGTGTTTGTGTTCGTTTTCGGAAAACTGTCCGCCTAATGTCGCGGTTCGAGCAGGTCGGCAACATTTTGCCAGCCCGCCAGGCGGGCAAAATCGAGGGCGGTATAGCCTTCCGATGTCTTTGAGGCAGGATTTGCGCCGTATTCAAGCATGGCTTGAACCATAAGTGCATTTCCTGCGATGGCTTCATGATGAAGCGGCGTATAGCCGTCTTCGTCCTGCTCATGCAGAAAATCCGGATTTTGGGACAACTGTTGCCGAAAATCGTCAATACAGTTCCGGCACATCGGATGCTCTTCCAGATTTTCGGGATGTTCTTTTTCTTCATACACCAGCAATACCTGCCCGGGATCGCCGAAATCGATTCCCCATGCGGCATCGTGTTCGGTACGCTCCTCTTCCGTCATCTGTCCACGCATTGCCTGTATGGTAAAGCCGCCGTAGGGAATGCCGTTGCACACGAACATCCAGTCGCTGATGTCGTCAACCGGAACGCAAACGCTTTCGCCTTGTTCGACATTGGTCAGTTCTCCGGGTTCATTGTTCAGCACGCCATAAATGTAAAGACCGTCAAAATAAATATCGTCGATCCACATATGTTCGCAAATTTCGCCGTCTTCGCCGTCTTGGAAAAAAGGGGCTTTGACCATGGCAAAATCTAAGGCGGGAATGATGCGGCGGCGTTCCCAAAAAAGCTCGCGCCAAAAATATTTGAATGTTTTACGGGCGCGTTCGCCGGCACGGTTTACCGGTTTGTCTGCCTGTTCTACATAATAAATGACGGAATCGCCCATCATATCTGCTCCTCAACGTGTACGGTATCTGTTTGCACCTTACTGCGGCTTTCTGCCTTCGGCATCCGATTCGGATTTGAAAAGTTCCAAATATTCGGAATAGGCTTTTTCCAAATCCGCCCGCGAAAAACAGGTGTAAATATGGATGCCGTCTGCAATTTCGTCGGTCAGCCTCGTGCCGCTTTTGCCGAAATATGCTTCTTTAAAAAGGCGGATTTTCGATTTTTTCGGCTTGTAGGATGCCGCGCCCGCCAAAAGCCAGGGCAGCGCGTAAGGGTATTCCCGGTGTCCGCGCCGTACCAAATCAAGCAGTTGTTTGCGGCCGGACCCGGCATTCCCTTCCTGCCTGCGTTCGTGGACGCTTTTTTCAAATTCCGATTCCGCCGTTTCGTTTTTCGGAAACACGATTTCGCCGCGAAGCGATAAAAACAAACGTTTTACAAGGTTTTCGTCCACGGCGAACAATTCGGTATCGCCTATCCTGCTTTTGCTGAAAATTTCATGGAGCAGGTTTTCTTTTTCTTTGTAATTGTCGGTTTTGACGGCGAGGATGCGTTCCAATCTGGCAACGTTCGCATAGCCGTTGTTTTCCAAATGGCGCATTCTGCCTTCAAAATTGCTTACGTCCGAAATGCCGATTTTATACACGCCCTTGATGACGGTTTTCATCAGATAGACAATGCCTGACTTTTCCATATCGATGTTTTTCAAGTGTTTTCGAGCCTTCAGACGGCATCAGGTTATATCTGTGCCGTCTGAAACCATTTGCCATCAAATATTATCAACGCTTTGCCCCGCCAGCGCACGTTGGATGTTGCGGTTCATGCGCTTGGCGGCGAAGTTGTCGGTAATGCTGCCGAGTTTGGCGACGGCGGCGCGGATGTCTTCGGCTTTGCCGTCTTTCAGACGGCCTTGCAAATCGGCGATGTCTTGTTGAATTTGTTGCAATTCTTCGGCTTCCAACAAATCGCCATCCAATTCAAGGGCGGCGTTGACGGCATCGGTCAGGCTTTCGGCTTCGACTACGGCTTCGGCGCGTGCGCGTGCGGCCATGTCTTCGGCAGCGTTGCTCATGCTGTCTTTGAGCATTTGGGTGATAGTGCTGTCGTCCAAGCCGTAGGAAGGTTTGACTTCGATTTGCGCCTGTACGCCGGTGCTTTGTTCTTGTGCGGAAACGGATAGTAATCCGTCAGCGTCAACTTGGAAGGTTACGCGGATACGCGCTGCGCCTGCTGCCATCGGCGGAATGCCGCGTAAGGTAAATTTGGCAAGGCTGCGGCAGTCGGAAACCAGTTCGCGTTCGCCTTGTACGACGTGTATCGTCATCGCGGTCTGACCGTCTTTGAACGTGGTGAAGTCCTGCGCGCGCGAGGTGGGGATGGTGGAATTGCGCGGGATGATTTTTTCGGCAAGCCCGCCGTAGGTTTCCAAACCGAGCGACAGGGGAGTAACGTCCAGCAGCAGCCATTCGCCGTCGGCTTTGTTGCCGGCGAGGACGTTTGCCTGTATGGCTGCGCCGAGCGCGACCACTTCGTCAGGATTGAGGTTGTTCAGCGGGGTTTGACCAAAGAATGTGGCAACTGCTTGTTGGACGTGCAGCATACGGGTCGAACCGCCGACCATAATCACGCCCTTGACATCCGCCTTGCCCACGCCCGCATCTTTCAAAGCCTGTTTGACCGGCTCGATGGTTTTTTGTACCAGATTTTGGGTCAGATTGTGAAACTCTTGGCGGGTAATGACGGTATGAACTTTATGGCCGTCTGAAAGTGTGGTTTCGATGACGGCTTCGGTTTGAGCGGTCAGTTTTTCTTTGGCACTACGGACAAGGGAAAGCAGCAGCCGGCTGTCTTGCTCGTTGAGTTTGGAGAGCTCGTTTTGTTCGAGCAGGTGGCAGAACAAACGATGGTCGAAGTCGTCGCCGCCCAACGCGCTGTTGCCGCCGGTGGCTTTGACTTCAAACAGTCCTTTGGTCAGTTGCAATACGGATACGTCGAATGTGCCGCCCCCTAAGTCGTACACGACAAACGTGCCTTCCGAGGCGTTGTCCAGCCCGTAGGCGATTGCGGCGGCGGTGGGTTCGTTGAGCAGGCGCAATACGTTCAAACCCGCCAGACGCGCGGCATCTTTGGTGGCCTGGCGTTGGGCATCGTCGAAATAGGCGGGGACGGTAATCACCACGCCGACCAAATCGCCGCCCAAGGTTTCTTCGGCGCGCGATTTAAGGGTTTTGAGGATTTCCGCCGACACTTCGACAGGCGTTTTCACCCCCTGCCGCGTATGCAGTTCGATAACGCGTTGATTGTCACCGAAACGGTAAGGCAGGTAATGCGTATTTTGATGCAGATCGGCAAGCGTCCGCCCGATAAGGCGTTTGGCGGAGCTGACGGTGTTCAGCGGGTCGGTTTTTTGGGCGGACAGGGCGGTTTTGCCGACTTCAATGCCGCCGTTTTCCAGATAGCGGACGACGGAAGGCAGGGTAACGCGCCCTTCGGCATCGGGCAGACAGGCGGCACTGCCGCTGCGGACGGTGGCGACCAAGCTGTTGGTCGTACCCAAATCGATGCCTGCCGCCAAACGGTGTCGGTGCGGGGCGGCGGACATACCCGGTTCTGAAATCTGCAAAAGAGCCATAAATTCTGCCTGTCGGTGCGGTGTGTAAAGGAAGGAAGTCGGCATTTTAACAGAATTCGCGCCGATAGTTGAGCAAACCGCTAAGGATTGGGTCGTGCCGCCGAAATTGCCCTCTACCGCCAAATGCCGATAAAATCCGCCTTTCCCTCCCATCATTAGGAATATAAATCGTGAAAGGACTCGACTATTGCCGCCAAAAAGCAGAAGAAAGCCGCTCCAGTTTTTTGTCGGGCTTCCGTTTCCTGACTCAGGAAAAACGGGATGCGGTAACGGTTTTATATGCTTTTTGCCGCGAATTGGACGATGTGGTTGACGAATGTTCCAACCCCGATGTTGCACAGGCGACATTGAACTGGTGGCGCGGCGATTTGGACAAGGTATTCGGCGGCGCGATGCCGGAACACCCCGTCAATCAGGCCTTGCGGCAGGTTAAGGAAACCTTCAAGCTGCCGAAATATGAACTGGAAGCCTTAATCGACGGGATGCAGATGGATTTGGTTCGGGCGCGTTACGGCAGTTTTGAAGAATTGAAACTGTACTGCCGCCGTGTTGCAGGTGTAGTCGGCTGCCTGATTGCGCGGATTTTGGGGTTTTCAGACGGCAAAACGCTGGAATACGCCGACAAGATGGGACTTGCGCTGCAACTGACCAACATCATCCGCGATGTCGGCGAAGACGCGCGCAGGGGACGGATTTACCTGCCGATGGAGGAAATGCAGCGGTTTGATGTCCCCGCAAGCGTGATTTTGCAATGCAGCCCGACGGGCAATTTTGCCGAATTGATGGCGTTCCAAATCAAACGCGCCCGTGAAACCTACCGCGAAGCCGTATCGCTGCTGCCGGCTGCCGATAAAAAAGCCCAAAAAGTCGGACTGGTTATGGCGGCGGTTTATTACGAGCTATTGAACGAAATCGACCGGGACGGCGCGCAAAACGTCCTCAAATACAAAATCGCCCTCCCTTCGCCGCGCAAAAAACGCATTGCCCTGAAAACCTGGTTATTCGGATTCAAACCGCGCCCCGGCACGCCGGAACGGGCATAAGGCGCATACCGCCCGCCCTTCAGGAAAACCCAACCCCCGCCGCCCCGAAAAACGGGGTTTCAACCATTGGAGGAATAAATGATGAACACGCCGCATCCGCGCCCGAAAATCGCCGTCATCGGCGCAGGCTGGGCAGGACTGTCCGCCGCCGTCACCTTGGCGCGGCACGCCGACGTTACCCTGTTTGAAGCCGGCCGGCAGGCGGGCGGCAGGGCGCGCACACTGGCCGGAAATACCGACGGTTTCGGTTTTTTGGACAACGGGCAGCACATTTTGCTCGGCGCATACCGGGGCGTGTTGCGCCTGATGAAAACCATCGGTTCGGATCCCCGTGCCGCCTTTTTGCGCGTACCGCTGCACTGGCATATGCACGGCGGTTTGCAGTTCCGCGCCCTCCCCCTGCCCGCGCCGCTGCATATTTTGGGCGGCGTGCTGCTTGCCCGGCGTGCACCGACTGCATTCAAAGCCAAACTGCTTGCCGATATGTCCGATTTGCAGAAGTCCGCACGCCTCGGACAGCCCGACACGACAGTTGCACAATGGCTGAAACAGCGGAACGTGCCGCGTGCCGCCGTGATGCAGTTTTGGCAGCCGCTGGTGTGGGGTGCGCTCAACACGCCTTTGGAAACCGCAAGCCTGCGCGTGTTGTGCAACGTTTTGTCCGACGGCGTGCTGACGAAAAAATCCGGCAGCGACTATCTCCTACCCAAGCAGGATTTGGGCGCAATCGTCGCCGAACCCGCCTTGGCGGAGCTTCAACGGCTCGGCGCGGACATCCGCCTCGAAACGCGCGTATGCCGTCTGAACCCCCTCCCGGACGGGAAAGTGCTCGTCAACGGCGAAGCTTTCGATGCCGCCGTCCCCGCCACCGCGCCCTACCACGCCGCCGCGCTCCTGCCCGAAGGCACGCCCGAACACGTTCAGACGGCATATCAAAACCTTCGCTATCACGCCATCACCACCGTCTATCTGCGCTACGCCGAACCCGTCCGCCTGCCCGCCCCGCTGACCGGCCTTGCCGACGGCACGGTGCAATGGCTGCTTTGCCGGGGCAGGCTCGGACTGCCTGAAAACGAAGTGTCCGCCGTCATCAGCGTTTCCGACCGCGTCGGCGCGTTTGCAAACCGGGCGTGGGCGGACAAAGCCCACGCCGACCTCAAACGCATCCTTCCGCATTTGGGCGAACCCGAAGCCGTGCGCGTCATCACCGAAAAACGCGCCACAACCGCAGCCGATGCCCCACCACCGGATTTGTCGTGGCTGCACCGGCACCGCATCTTCCCCGCCGGCGACTACCTCCACCCATACTACCCCGCCACGCTCGAAGCCGCCGTACAATCAGGTTTCGCTTCCGCGGAAGCCTGCCTGCAAAGCCTGAACGATGCCGTCTGAAAACGCCGGCCGGCATCAGGACGCTTTACAAGGTGCGGCAAAACGCTAAAATACCCCCGACCGACCACCAAAAAGGAAAAAGTATGGCGACACTGACCGACAAAACCATCTTAGTTACCGGCGCATCGCAAGGGCTGGGCGAACAGGTTGCCAAAGCCTATGCGGCAGCAGGCGCGACTGTGATTTTGGTTGCCCGTCATCAGAAAAAACTGGAAAAAGTGTATGACGCGATTGTCGAAGCCGGATACCCCGAACCATTCGCCATCTGCTTTGACCTTATTAGCGCGGAAGAAAAAGAATTCAATCAGTTCGCCGCCACCATTGCCGAAGCCACGCAAGGCAAACTGGACGGCATCGTCCACTGCGCCGGCTATTTTTACGCCCTCTCGCCGCTGGATTTCCAAACCGTCGCCGAATGGGTCAACCAATACCGCATCAACACCGTCGCACCTATGGGGCTGACCCGCGCCCTGTTCCCGCTGCTGAAGCAGTCGCCCGACGCGTCCGTCATCTTCGTCGGCGAAAGCCACGGCGAAACACCCAAAGCCTACTGGGGCGGCTTCGGCGCGTCCAAAGCCGCGTTGAACTACCTGTGCAAAGTCGCCGCCGACGAATGGGAACGCTTCGGCAACCTGCGCGCCAACGTCCTCGTCCCCGGCCCCATCAATTCCCCGCAACGCATCAAATCCCATCCGGGCGAAGCCAAAAGCGAACGCAAAAGCTACGGGGACGTGCTGCCCGCATTTGTCTGGTGGGCAAGTACCGAAAGCAAAGGGCGGAGTGGCGAAATCGTTTACCTCTAAATCCGGAAAAGGCAGGCATCCCGCCCGCGCCGCGATTCCGTTTGAAAAATATCCGTACCTTCCGCGCGCATCCGTCCCGCACAGACAAACACCTTGACTTAAATTTACATAAGGACAATAATGACAACCCGTTATTTCCTTAACTTGACCTTAGGGTAAATTTTATGAAAACCGTTTCCACCGCCGTTGTCCTTGCCGCCGCTGCCGTTTCACTGACCGGCTGTGCGACCGAATCCTCACGCAGTCTCGAGGTAGAGAAAGTCGCCTCCTACAATACGCAATATCACGGTGTTCGTACCCCGATTTCCGTCGGAACATTCGACAACCGCTCCAGCTTCCAAAAAGGCATTTTCTCCGACGGGGAAGACCGTTTGGGCAGCCAGGCAAAAACCATTCTGGTAACGCACCTGCAACAGACCAACCGCTTCAACGTACTGAACCGCACCAATTTGAACGCATTAAAACAGGAATCCGGCATTTCCGGCAAAGCGCATAACCTGAAAGGCGCAGATTATGTCGTTACCGGCGATGTAACCGAATTCGGACGCAGAGATGTCGGCGATCATCAGCTCTTCGGCATTTTGGGTCGCGGCAAATCGCAAATCGCCTATGCAAAAGTGGCTCTGAATATCGTCAACGTCAATACTTCCGAAATCGTCTATTCCGCACAGGGCGCGGGCGAATACGCACTTTCCAACCGTGAAATCATCGGTTTCGGCGGCACTTCCGGCTACGATGCGACTTTGAACGGCAAAGTTTTAGACTTGGCAATCCGCGAAGCCGTCAACAGCCTGGTTCAGGCTGTTGACAACGGCGCATGGCAACCCAACCGTTAAGGAGAAATGATGAATCCGAAAACCTTGAGCCGTTTGTCGCTGTGTGCGGCGGTCTTGGCTCTGACCGCCTGCGGCGACAACGGGCAAAAATCCCTGTATTATTACGGCGGCTATCCCGATACCGTCTATGAAGGTTTGAAAAACGACGACACTTCGTTGGGCAAGCAGACCGAAAAGATGGAAAAATACTTTGTGGAAGCCGGCAACAAAAAAATGAATGCCGCCCCGGGTGCGCACGCCCATCTGGGACTGCTGCTTTCCCGTTCGGGAGACAAAGAGGGCGCGTTCCGCCAGTTTGAAGAAGAGAAAAGGCTGTTTCCCGAATCGGGCGTATTTATGGACTTCCTGATGAAAACCGGTAAAGGAGGCAAGCGATGAAACCTTTGATTTTAGGGCTTGCCGCCGTGTTGGCGCTGTCTGCCTGCCAAGTTCAAAAAGCTCCCGATTTCGACTACACGTCATTCAAGGAAAGCAAACCGGCTTCAATTTTGGTGGTTCCGCCGCTGAACGAATCGCCCGATGTCAACGGAACATGGGGTGTACTGGCTTCGACCGCCGCGCCGCTTTCCGAAGCCGGCTATTACGTCTTCCCCGCCGCAGTCGTGGAGGAAACCTTCAAACAAAACGGCTTGACCAATGCCGCCGATATTCACGCCGTCCGGCCGGAAAAACTGCATCAGATTTTCGGCAATGATGCGGTTTTGTACATTACGGTTACCGAATACGGCACTTCATATCAAATTTTAGACAGCGTGACGACCGTATCCGCCAAAGCACGGCTGGTCGATTCCCGCAACGGAAAAGAGTTGTGGTCGGGTTCGGCCAGCATCCGCGAAGGCAGCAACAACAGCAACAGCGGCCTGTTGGGGGCTTTGGTCAGCGCAGTGGTCAATCAGATTGCCAACAGCCTGACCGACCGCGGTTATCAGGTTTCCAAAACCGCCGCATACAACCTGCTGTCGCCCTATTCTCACAACGGCATCTTGAAAGGTCCGAGATTCGTCGAAGAGCAGCCCAAATAAGCATATGCCGTCTGAACCTCTCCGAGCTTCAGACGGCATATGCGAATCTTGATACTTGCAAGCCGCACCGCCCAAAATCGGGCGGCCGGTTTCAATATCCGAACAAGGTTCGGGTTCTGTATTTTGCAGAACCCGAACCTTTTATTCAAATTTAAACTTAATTCCGGCGTGGTTGTATGGTAAATTAACACGCAATATGCCCTGACCTGCAAAACTTCCCCAAACTTCATCAAAAAATCAACTGTACCCGTCTTTTTCAGACGGCATTGATACCGTAAGAAATTTCCCATGCAGAAATGGCAAACCGAGCTTTATTCCACACCGCTTTGGCTTTGTCTGACACTGAAAAGCGCGGTCAAAGTCTTGCTGCTGATTACGGCGATGATTACGCTGGTGTTAACCGAAATGCGGCTGAATGTGTTGAGTACCTTTATGTCCAAAGGGCTTTACGACTCGATGCAGGATTTGAAATGCTTCGGCATTTTGGATGTTTGCTGCAATGAACGCGGGCGTGGTGCTGATACGGGCGTTTAACAACGTCGTCAACGACTTCCTCGATCAAGGCTTGGCGATTAAATGGTCGGAGCGGCTCAACGAAGTGCTGACAGCACGCTGGCTTGCCGACAAAAACTACTACCGCCTGCAAATGCGCCGCCACGCGCCAGACAACATCGACCAGCGTATCCAACAGGACGCGCAGGAATTTATCGCTTCGACCATCGAATTTGTGCGCGGCATGGTCAATTCGGTCGTTACTTCTCTGGAATTTGCCGTTGTTTTGCGGGGCTTGGCTGGCATCCTGACCGTGTTCGGCTTCGACATTCCGCACGGCATCGTTTGGTTTGTCTATATATTTGTGATTTTGGCGACCTTTATCGCCATGTGGATAGGCAACCCTTTGATTCGTTACAATTATGAAAACGAAAAACTCAACGGCGACTACCGTTATTCCCTCATCCGCGTGCGCGACCACGCCGAAAGCGTGGCGTTTTACAACGGCGAAAAACATGAATACGACCAGCTTTCCGACCGCTTTAAAGCCATTATCCGCAACCGTTGGCGCATTGCGCGGCAAAGCGTCTGCTTAAGCGGCTTTAACGATATGTTCACCAACGGCATCAAACTCTTCCCGATTATTTTGCAAGCTCCGCGCCTGTTTGCCGGACAAATCAAAATCGGCGACATCCAGCAAACCGTCCAAGCCTTCGCGCGACTGTAAAACGCGCTTTCTTTCTTTCGAATGTTCTACAACAAATTCACCGCCTACCGCGCCCGATTGGAGCGTCTGTACGGCTTTTTGCTGAGTACCGAAGAACAACACAGCGCGCGGCAACCCGAGATTAGCGAAGTTTCAGACGGCATTGCACTGGAAAACGTCGCTCTGTTCCGCCACAACGGCGAAGTTTTATTAGACGGTATCAATATCAACCTCAAAAGCGGTGATTCCCTGCTGATACGCGGTCCGAGCGGTTGCGGCAAAACCTCGCTGCTGCGCGTGCTGGCTGGGCTTTGGCCGTTCGGCAGCAACGGCAAAGTCAGCCGTCCGCCGCATCAAGACATCCTCTTCCTGCCGCAACGCCCGTACACGGCACAGGGCAGCCTGCGCGACGCGGTTTGTTATCCCGACATCGACAAACAGCATCCGGAGCTAATCGAAGCCATGAACACCTGCCGCTTGGGTTATCTGATTGACAAATTGGACAAAACAGACGACTGGCAGCACAAACTCTCCCTGGGCGAACTGCAACGCGTCGCCTTCGTCCGCGCCCTGCTTTCCAAGCCCAAAATCGTCCTGCTCGACGAAGCCACCGCCGCCTTGGACGAACCGGCCGAAGCCGCGCTCTACCGCGCCTTAAAGCAAAAACTGCCCGACAGCATCATCATCAGCATCGGACACCGAAGCACGCTCAACGCGTTCCACAATATGCGCCTCGATGTCGGCAACGTTGCCTGCGGTTGAACGATGCCGTCTGAAGCCGTTTTCAGACGGCATCGTTCAAATTGGAAAGGCGCGCGAAAACAACGTACAATAAACCCGTTTACCACCCCTCGGAATGCCGAACCGTGAATCAGCTTATTTTCGACTTTGCCGCACACGACTATCCGAGTTTCGACAAATTCCTCGGCACGGAAAACGCGGAACTGGTCTATGTCCTCCGACACAAACACGGACAGTTTATCTATGTCTGGGGTGAAGAAGGCGCGGGCAAAAGCCATCTTTTGCAGGCGTGGGTCGCACAGGCGCTCGAAGCCGGCAAAAACGCCGCCTATATCGATGCCGCCTCCATGCCGCTGACCGATGCCGCGTTCGAGGCGGAATACCTCGCCGTCGATCAAGTCGAAAAACTGGGCAACGAAGAACAAGCCCTGCTTTTTTCCATCTTCAACCGCTTCCGCAACAGCGGCAAAGGCTTTTTGCTGCTCGGTTCGGAATACACGCCCCAGCAGCTTGTCATCCGCGAAGATTTGCGGACGCGTATGGCGTACTGCCTCGTTTACGAAGTCAAACCCTTAACCGACCAAGAAAAAATCGACGCGCTCGCCAGTATGGCGGCGGCACGCCAAGTAACCGTCGATTCCGAAATTTTCGAATACCTGCTCAAACACTGGCGGCGCGATATGGACAGCCTGATGATGATGCTCGACACGCTGGACAACTACGCCGTCACAATGGGCAAACGCATCACCCTGCCGCTTTTGCGCCAGCTTTTGAAACAACAGGAAACCCAATGAAAAACCTCGCCATCTTCGACCTCGACAACACCCTCATCAACACCGATTCCGACCACGCCTGGCCGCAATACCTCATCAAAAAAGGCTTGGTTGACGCTGCCGAAACCGAAGCGCAAAACGAAAAATTCTACCGCGACTACCAAAACGGTTGCCTCGACATCGACGCATTCCTCAAATTCCACCTTGCCCCGCTCGCTCGTTACAGCAAAGAAGAGCTGGCAGAGTTTCACCGCGAATTTATGGCGGAATACATCATCCCCCACATCTCGCCTATGCAGCGTATGCTGGTGCAGAGCCACCAAATGGCAGGCGACGAAACCCTCGTCATCTCATCGACCAACGAGTTCATCATCACCCCCGTCTGCCGCCTTTTCGGCATTACCAACATCATCGGCACACAACTCGAATCCGGTTCCGACGGCCGCTACACCGGCAATTACATCGGCACGCCCAGCCTCAAAGAAGGTAAAATCACCCGCCTGAACCAATGGCTCGCCGAACGCGGCGAAACGCTCGAAAGCTACGGCAAAACCTATTTTTACAGCGACTCCAAAAACGACCTGCCGCTGCTGCGCCTCGTCGACGAACCCGTCGCCGTCAACCCCGATGCCGAGCTGGAAAAAGAAGCCAAAGAAAAAGGCTGGCCGGTTTTGAATTTCAAATGACGCAATGCCGTCTGAAGCCCGATTCGGCGTTCAGACGGCATTGGGGCTGAAATCCCAAAAACTCAAAGCCACAGGAATTTATCCGGAAAAACAAAAAACACAGGAATTCATCGGGAAAAACAACAATCTTTCCACCGTCATTCCCACGAAAGTGGGAATCTTGATCCGTCCGCACGGAAACTTATATTTCGTCATTTGCACCCGACATAATTCAATACTTTATTTTGCAATAAATTAACGGATGCTGACAAATTAGATTGGATTAATTACCCTATTATCCATATTGGGTTATCGGGTTGCTAATTGAGCAGAGCGTAGCAAACCATAAAGTGAGTGTTTCCACCCACTCTGCATTTATAGTGGATTAACAAAAATCAGGACAAGGCGACAAAGCCGCAGACAGTACAGATAGTACGGCAAGGCGAGGCAACGCTGTACTGGTTTAAATTTAATCCACTATACTATGAAGTGGTTATTAAATATGATAATGAGACCTATTAAATTTAGTATGGTAAATACGTTATTATTTATTGTTATATGTAGTTCATTTTTTGATCTGCTCGTTCAATTATGTACAATTTTATTTCATAGCCAAAAAATATACTTTATTACATTATTTTTATTATTTATTTTTAATTTTGTTACAAAATCTATCTATATGGCAATTATTTATCCTATTTTATATTTTTTTACGATAAAAAAATATTATCCTTACTCTAGGAAAGTGATAATTCTATTATCATTAGCATTATCTATATATTTTAGTTTTATGGACTTTTACTTTTTTTTCCATATATTCAGATAACCTTAGCTATGAAACGGAGCCTTTACATTTATACATCCCTATTATTATTAATTTTTTCTCACTTTTAGTTTCTAATTTTATTTTATCTTTTATCAACAAGTAAATGTATATACAAACTACAATCCAAAAGATCCTAAGCAAACCACCAATCCCACACCACCCTTACCGGTTCAAATCCGCACAAAAACCCACATCCCGTCATTCCCACGAAAGTGGGAATCTAGGACGTATAGTGGATTAACAAAAATCAGGACAAGGCGACCAAGCCGCAGACAGTACAAATAGTACGGAACCGATTCACTTGGTGCTTAGCACCTTTAGAGAATCGTTCTCTTCGAGCTAGGGCGAGGCAACGCCGTACTGGTTTTTGTTAATCCACTATATTTTTTCAGGAATGACGGTTTGGAAATTGCCCGAAACCCCAAAAACAGAAACCGGACAAACGGGTTTTCCGCCAAAGCCGGCATTTTCCGACTTTGCTTCAGGCATCTTCCCCACCGCCCAAAATCATCGAACCGATACCGGCATCGGTAAAGATTTCCAGCAAAAGCGCGTTGGGCACCCTGCCGTCGATGATGTGCGTGGCTTTCACGCCGTTGACGGCGGCTTCGACCGCGGAAGCGATTTTCGGCAGCATACCGCCATACAGCGTGCCGTCGGCAATCAGTTCATCAATCCGTTTCGGCGTGAGTTTGGTCAGCAGATTGCCCGTTTTGTCCATCACACCGGCGATATTCGTCATCATCAAGAGTTTTTCAGCGTTCAATTCTTCCGCCAATTTGCCTGCTACCAAATCGGCGTTGATGTTGAACGCTTCGCCTTTTTCACCTACGCCGACGGGGGCGACGACGGGAATGCAGCCGCGTTCTATCAGCCCTTTAACCAAACCGGTATCGATGCTTTCCACCGTACCGACCTGTCCGATGTCCACGCCATTCTGTTCGGGCGTATCGATCAAAAGTTTCTTCGCCTTAATGAAATGATCGTCGCGTCCGCTTACGCCGACCGCGTGCCCGCCATATGTGTTAATCATCGACACGATTTCTTTATTGACGTGCCCGCCCAACACCATTTCGACAATATCCATCGTCTCTTTGTCGGTCACGCGCATTCCTTGGACAAACTCGCCCTTTTTGCCGACTTTTTCAAGCATCGCATTGATCTGCGGCCCGCCGCCGTGAACGATAACGGGATGGATGCCGACCAGCTTCAGCAGCACGACATCGCGGGCAAACCCTTCTTTCAAGGCAGGTTCGGTCATCGCGTTGCCGCCGTACTTGATGACGGCGACCGAACCGGAAAACCGGCGGATGTAAGGCAGCGCTTCGGCAAGGATACGCGCTTTGTCGGCGGCGGAAATAATGTTTTCAGACTCCATAACGACTCCCTATTGTTGACAATTTCGGCTTATGTTAACGCCAAACGCCGTCTGAAACAATCTTCAGACGGCATCTGGCAGACCTTCGGGCAGGTTGAAGCCTTGCGATACGGGCGGTAAAATCGCGGTTTATCCGGTTCGAGAAACCGGCGACAGCAAGGACTTTCCCATGATTAAAATCAGCACCCGCTTCGATGCCGGCTCGGTCGTCGTCAAAGACCTGACCGACCCTTCCAACATCCGCCTCGCCCTGCGTCCCGACAACGCCTCCGATTTTGCACAATGGTTCTACTTCCGGCTGCAAGGCGCGGCATATCAAAACTGCATCATGCATTTTGAAAACGCGGCAGAAGCCGCCTACCCGAAAGGCTGGGAAGGCTATCAGGCGTGTGCCTCATACGACCGCCGCAACTGGTTCCGCGTACCGACTTCCTACGAAAACGGCGTACTGACCGTCAATCATACGCCGCTGTCCAACAGCGTGTATTACGCCTATTTCGAACCTTACTCCGAAGAACAGCATTTAAACCTCCTCGGCGACGCGCAAGGCAGCGGCCTGTGCCGCATCGACGACTTGGGCAGCACCGTGCAAGGCCGCGACATCAATCTGCTGACCATCGGCAATCAGGTCGAAAGCGATCTGAAAATCTGGATTACCGCCCGCCAGCATCCGGGCGAAACCATGGCGGAATGGTTTGTCGAGGGGCTGCTCGGCAGGCTGCTCGACCCTCAGGATGCAACCGCGCGCACCCTGCTCGATCGCGCCACGTTCTATATCGTCCCCAACATGAACCCCGACGGTTCGGCACTGGGCAACCTTCGTACCAACGCCGCCGGTGCGAACCTCAACCGCGAATGGGAAAATCCGACTGTGGAAAAAAGCCCGGAAGTGTTCTTCGTGCGCGAAAAAATGCTGGAAACCGGCGTGGATTTGTTCTTGGACATCCACGGCGACGAAGGGCTGCCCTTTATCTTTGTTGCAGGAACTGAAGGCGTGCCAAACTACAATCCGCGCATTTCCGCGTTGGAAACACAGTTCAAAACCGCCCTTTTGAACGCCAGCCCCGATTTCCAAGACGAATACGGTTACGAAAAAGATGCGCCCGGTCAGGCAAACATGACCTTGGCAACAAACTGGGTCGGCAACCGTTTCAACTGCCTTGCCTATACGTTGGAAATGCCGTTCAAAGACAATGCCAACCTGCCCGACGACGATTTCGGATGGAACGGTCAACGGTCGTTGCGCTTGGGCGAAGCCGCGTTGTCCGCCATCCTCAACATCATCGGCGATTTGCGCTGAAACCCTTATTGCAGAAATGCCGTCTGAAGCATCATGCCTTTCAGACGGCATTTGAAAACGAAAGCCCGTTATGATTACCCATCCCCAATTCGACCCCGTCCTTATCAGTATCGGCCCGCTTGCCGTCCGCTGGTATGCCCTAAGCTACATCCTCGGATTTATTCTTTTTACCTTTCTCGGCAGAAGGCGCATCGCGCAAGGCTTGTCCGTTTTTACCAAAGAATCGCTCGACGACTTCCTGACATGGGGCATTTTGGGCGTAATTTTGGGCGGGCGTTTGGGTTACGTCCTGTTTTACAAGTTTTCCGACTACCTCGCCCATCCGCTTGATATTTTCAAGGTATGGGAAGGCGGAATGTCGTTCCACGGCGGCTTTTTGGGTGTAGTTATTGCCATATGGTTGTTCGGCCGCAAACACGGCATCGGCTTCCTCAAACTGATGGACACGGTCGCACCGCTTGTTCCGCTGGGTCTCGCTTCAGGACGTATCGGCAACTTCATCAACGGCGAACTTTGGGGACGCGTTACCGACATCAACGCATTTTGGGCAATGGGCTTCCCGCAGGCGCGTTACGAAGATGCCGAAGCCGCCGCGCACAATCCGCTTTGGGCAGAATGGCTGCAACAATACGGTATGCTGCCGCGTCATCCCTCGCAGCTTTATCAGTTTGCACTTGAAGGCATCTGCCTGTTCGCCGTCGTTTGGCTGTTCTCTAAAAAACAGCGGCCGACCGGACAAGTCGCCTCGCTCTTCCTCGGCGGCTACGGCATATTCCGCTTCATTGCCGAATTCGCACGCCAACCCGACGACTATCTCGGGCTGCTGACCTTGGGGCTGTCGATGGGGCAATGGTTGAGCGTCCCGATGATTGTTTTGGGTATCGTCGGCTTTGTCCGGTTCGGCATGAAAAAACAGCACTGACCGCCTGTGAAAAATACCGTCTGAAACATGGAAATCCGGTTTCAGACGGTATTTTTACGTTTGGTTCATGGAAACAAACGCTTCAATTCTTACCGCAACACGCCTTGTATTTTCTGCCGCTGCCGCACGGACAGGGATCGTTCCTGCCGGTTTTTTCCCCTTCCCTGCGGACGGTTTGCGGCTTGTTGATGACCGCCTGCCAGTAGCGGTAAATGTCCGCCAGCGCGTAAGGCAACTCGGATTCCAGCTCCGCCAGCTCGCCTTCTGTGAATTGCAGCCGGATAGCGCCGTTTTCCTCTTCGTCGTAAATACCGCCCAATGCCATGATGGGATAAAACAACTCTTCAAATTCTTCATCATCGGCGGCTTCAAACCAATCGGTCGGCACAATATCCAAGCCGTAAAGATAAGCATTGCACCATGTGTAAAAATCGCTGCCGCCGTCTTCGTTTTCATACAGCCACAAATCGGGCAGTTTTTTATCCGACATCGCGGCGGTTGTTTCCATCGCCATTGCCAAAACCAGCCGTTCGATTTCGGAACGTTCGGCGGCGGTAAATTGCGATTCGTCGCCCAACACTTCGGGCAGCCAGTCGAGCGGTGTCAATTTGTCCGGCCCGCTCAACAGCGCCGTCATAAAACCTTGAACCTCGTCGCAACGCATCGTGTTGCCTTGTTCGCTTTTGGCATCCAACAATTCGCTCAACCGCCGTTTGGATGCTTCGGTAAATTTTTGGGAATCCATCATTTTCCTTTTCAAATGGGTTTTGCGCCCTATTATAGTGGATTAAATTTAAATCAGGACAAGGCGACGAAGCCGCAGACAGTACAGATAGTACGGCAAGGCGAGGCAACGCCGTACTGGTTTAAATTTAATCCACTATATCGCCGCAATGCCGTCTGAAGCCTTTTTATGCTTCAGACGGCATCGTCTGTTTTCACGCTCAAATCGTACCGCTGCCTTGCGCTTTCGGTTTGGCGGCACTAAATTCCAGTTTGCTCAAAGCGGAAAGGTAGGCTTTGGCAGTGGCAACCAAAACGTCGGTATCCGCGCCCTGACCGTTGACGACGCGGTTGCCGCGTGCCAGACGGACGCTGGTTTCGCCTTGGCTTTCCGTACCTTGCGTGACGGCGTTGACGGAATAAATCTGCAAAGTCGCGCCGCTTTGCGCCACGCTTTCAATCGCTTTGAAAATTGCATCAACCGGACCGGAACCGGTTGCGGAAGCGCGTTTTTCTTCGCCTTTGATGCTGAACACGATGTCGGCGCGCGGCTCTTCGCCGGTTTCGGTGCTGATTTTTTGGGAGATGAATTTGTAGCTCTCGGCATTCATGCTGCCCATTTCGTCGGATACCAGTGCGTGCAGGTCTTCATCGAAGATTTCGCGTTTTTTGTCGGCGAGTTCTTTGAAGCGGGCAAACGCGGCGTTCAGTGCCTCTTCGCTTTCCAACTCGATGCCCAAATCCGCCAGCTTGGTTTTGAAGGCGTTGCGGCCGGACAATTTGCCCAAGCTCAAACGGTTTGTTGCCCAGCCGACCGATTCGGCGGACATAATCTCGTAAGTTTCGCGGTGTTTCAGCACCCCATCCTGATGGATGCCCGATTCATGCGAAAAGGCATTGGCACCGACAATGGCTTTGTTGGGCTGCACGGGATAGCCCGTAATGGTGGACACCAGTTTGGACGAAGGCACGATTTGCGTGGTATCGATGCCGGTTTCCAAGCCGAACAAGTCGTGGCGCACTTTCAACGCCATCACGATTTCTTCAACCGAAGCATTGCCTGCACGTTCGCCCAAGCCGTTGACAGTACATTCCACCTGACGCGCGCCGCCTTTTAATGCGGCAAGCGAATTGGCAACCGCCAAGCCCAAATCGTTGTGGCAGTGTGCCGACCAAACGACTTTGCCGCCGTTGGGCGTTTTGGCAATCAGTTCGCGGAAAAATTCTTCGGTTTTGTACGGGATGGAATAGCCGACGGTATCGGGAATATTGATGGTGGTCGCGCCCGCTTCAATCACCGCGCCGCAGATTTCGGCAAGGAAATCGATTTCCGAACGCAACGCGTCTTCGCAGGAAAATTCCACATCGTCGGTGTATTCACGAGCGATTTTCACCGCTTTGACCGCCGCCTCAATCACCTGCTTCGGCTTCATCTTCAATTTGTACTCCATATGGATGGGGCTGGTGGCGATGAAGGTGTGGATGCGTTTTTTCGGCGCGGGCGCAACGGCCTCACCCGCCTGACGGATGTCCCGCTCGATGGCGCGGGACAATGAACAGACCGTTGATTTGGTAATGGTTTTCGCAATCGCATTGACCGCCTCGAAATCGCCCGGGCTGGCAGCGGCAAAACCCGCTTCGATGATGTCCACACCCAATTTTTCCAGCTGGCGGGCGACGCGGATTTTTTCCTCTTTGGTCATAGCGGCGCCGGGCGACTGCTCGCCGTCGCGCAGGGTGGTATCAAAAATAATTACGCGGTTGGTCTGTGTCATTTCTGTTCTCTCCAGAGATTCGTTTTTTTGTAAAAAAGCATTCAAATCCAGCGGTCTGCCTTGCGATTCGGCAAGCGCGGTCAGCTTTTGCAGTTGCGCCAGAGGCAGCGAGCCGCGCGTGCGCCATTTATAGATGGCGGCGGTCGTCGCGGCATTTTCGGGATCGTGCTGTTTCAACGCTTCGGCAAGCGCGTTCACGCCGCCGAAATAAGCAACCAAGCGGTCTATATCTAATTGCATGGTAGTCCTTGTCTAAAATAAATCAGCCTACAGCAGAAATATGGACAGGATTATACGCATTTTGGACAAAACGGCAATATAAATTTGAAAAATCTCAATAAGCCGCCATAGATTTTATTAATTTTATACATTTTGTCCATTTTATTGCAGACGCGGCGTGATTGTTGACAATTGCGTCAGAACAGGGCAAATTCGGCGGCACAAGGTGGCAACGAGACAGGACAAACCAACAAGGACGGAAACAATGAAATACAAAAGAATCGTATTTAAAGTCGGCACATCTTCGATTACCCATTCGGACGGCAGTCTCTCGCGCGGCAAAATCCAAACCATCGCCTGCCAGCTTGCCGCATTGCATCATGCGGGACACGAGCTGGTCTTGGTGTCTTCCGGCGCGGTTGCGGCAGGGTTCGGTGCGCTGGGTTTCAAAAAACGTCCGGTCAAAATCGCCGACAAACAGGCTTCCGCCGCCGTCGGGCAGGGGCTGCTGATGGAAGAATATACGGCAAACCTGTCTTCAGACGGCATCGTGTCCGCGCAAATCCTGCTCAGCCGCGCCGACTTTGCCGACAAACGCCGCTACCAAAATGCCGGCGGCGCACTTTCCGTGCTGCTGCAACGCCGCGCCGTCCCCATCATCAATGAAAACGATACGGTTTCGGTTGAGGAATTGAAAATCGGCGACAACGACACATTGAGTGCGCAAGTGGCGGCGATGATACAGGCAGACCTCTTGGTGCTGCTGACCGACATAGACGGTCTTTACACGGGCAACCCGAACAGCAATCCCGATGCCGTACGGCTGGACAAAATCGAACACATCAACCATGAAATCATCGAAATGGCGGGCGGATCGGGTTCGGCAAACGGCACGGGCGGTATGCTGACCAAAATCAAAGCGGCGACGATTGCGACCGAATCCGGCGTACCGGTGTATATCTGTTCCTCGCTCAAACCCGATGCACTTGCCGAAGCTGCCGAACATCAGGCGGACGGCTCGTTTTTCGTCCCCCGTGCCAAAGGTTTGCGGACGCAGAAGCAATGGCTGGCGTTCTATTCCGAAAGCCGGGGCAGCGTTTATGTGGACGAAGGTGCGGAACACGCTTTGTCCGAACAGGGGAAAAGCCTGCTGATGTCGGGCATTGCCGGAATCGAAGGGCATTTTTCCCGTATGGACACCGTAACCGTGTACAGCAAGGCAACCAAACAGCCCCTGGGCAAAGGGCGCGTCCTGTTCGGTTCTGCCGCCGCCGAAGACCTGCTCAAATCGCGTAAGGCGAAAGGCGTGTTCATCCATCGGGACGACTGGATTTCCATCACGCCCGAAATACGCCTGCTTCTGACCGAATTTTAGAAAAGGAAACCCATGTCAAACACACAAAAACAGCTTGCCCTTGCCAAAGCGGCAAAAAAATCCGTCAACACGGCGGATACGGAAGAAAAAAACCGCGCGCTGCTTGCTATGGCGGACAGTCTGGAAGCGGCGGCGGCAGATATTTTGGCGGCAAACCGTCAAGACTTGGAAGCCGCGGCAGGCAACATTCCCGAAAGCATGACCGACCGCCTTTTGTTGGACGAAAAACGCATTGGCGCGATGGCGGACGGCATCAGGGCGGTTGCCGCGCTGCCCGACCCCGTGGGCGAAATACTGGAAACCTCGACTTTGCCCAACGGCTTGGAAATCGTCAAAAAGCGCGTGGCGATGGGCGTTATCGGCATTATTTACGAAAGCCGCCCGAACGTTACTTCCGATGCGGCGGCTTTGGCACTGAAAAGCGGCAGCGCGGTCGTACTCCGCAGCGGCAAAGATGCATTCCAATCCGCACGCGCCATCGTTGCCGCACTCAAAGCCGGTTTGGCGCAAACCCGCATCGACCCCGACGCGCTCCAGTTGATTGAAGACACAGGGCGTGAGGGCAGTTACGAAATGATGAGGGCGAAAGATTATCTAGACCTGCTGATTCCGCGCGGCGGGGCGGGGCTGATACGGGCGGTGGTTGAAAATGCCGTCGTGCCGGTCATTGAAACGGGAACGGGCATTGTCCACATTTATATCGACAAGGACGCGGATTGGGACAAGGCGCTCCGTATCGTGTACAACGCCAAAACCAGCCGTCCGTCCGTGTGCAACTCGATGGAAGTGCTGCTGGTACATGAAGACATTGCTGCCGACTTCCTGCCCAAGCTCGAACGGCTGTTGGTTCGCGACCGCATAGAAGCCGGACTGCCGCCCGTCCGCTTCCGTTTGGATCCGCAGGCGGCGCGGCATATCGGCGGCGAAGCGGCGGGTGCAGACGATTTCGATACCGAGTTTTTAGACTACATCCTCGCTGTGAAAACCGTCGCTTCGGTCGAAGAGGCGGTCTGGCACATCGAAACCCACAGCACACACCATTCAGACGGCATCGTTACCGAAAACCGCCACGCTGCGGACTATTTCACGACTCATATCGATTCTGCCGCCGTGTATGTCAACGCGTCCACGCGCTTTACCGACGGCGGCGAATTCGGCTTGGGTTGCGAAATGGGCATCTCCACGCAAAAACTCCACGCCCGGGGCCCGATGGGTTTGAAAGAGCTGACGAGTTACAAATACATCGTACAAGGCACGGGACAGGTCAGGGAATAATCCGAATTCAAATGTCTGATATAGTGGATTAACTTTAAACCGGTACGGCGTTGCCTCGCCTTAGCTCAAAGAGAACGATTCTCTAAGGTGCTGAAGCACCAAGTGAGTCGGTTCCGTACCATCTGTACTGTCTGCGGCTTCGTCGCCTTGTCCTGATTTAAATTTAATCCACTATAATACTGCCGTCTGAAACAGTCTTCAGACGGCATTTCCATTTGCAAAAAATCAAGCATTGTCCAAGGGGACGAGAATCGTACGGTTGCCGTTGTGTTCCGGTGCGGACACAATGCCTTCCGCCTCCATCTGGTCAATCAGACGCGCGGCGCGGTTGTAGCCGATACGCAAGGCGCGCTGTACGCCCGAAATGCTGGCTTTGCGCGTTTTCAGGACAACGGATACGGCCTCGTCGTACATCGGATCGGTTTCGTCGTCGCCGCTGCGCCCGATGCCGGGCAGCTCTTCGCTGCCGCCGCCGCTCAAAATATCGTCAACATAGTCCGGTTCGCCAAACTGTTTCAAATATTCGACCACGCGGTGCACCTCTTCATCCGAGGCAAACGCGCCGTGAACGCGCTGCGGATAGGCAGTACCCGGCAGCAGGAACAGCATATCGCCCTGACCGAGCAGGTTTTCCGCGCCCATTTGGTCGAGAATCGTGCGGCTGTCGATTTTGCTGGACACTTGGAACGCGATACGCGTCGGGATGTTCGCCTTAATCAGACCCGTGATGACATCGACGCTGGGGCGTTGTGTGGCAAGAATCAAATGGATGCCTGCCGCGCGGGCTTTTTGGGCGAGGCGGGCAATCAGTTCTTCGATTTTCTTGCCTGCCGTCATCATCAGGTCGGCAAACTCATCGACCACGACCACGATAAACGGCAGTTTTTCCAAAGGTTCGGGATCGTCGGGCGTGAGGCTGAACGGATTGCCGATTTTTTCTCCCCTTGCTGCGGCTTCGGCGATTTTTTGATTGAAGCCCGCAAGATTACGCACGCCCATAAAGCTCATCAGGCGGTAGCGTTTTTCCATTTCGTTAACACACCAGTTCAGCGCGTTTGCCGCCAGCTTCATATCGGTAACGACAGGGGCGAGCAGGTGCGGGATGCCTTCGTAAATGCTCAATTCCAGCATTTTCGGATCGATCATAATCATACGCACGTCTTCCGGCGCGGCTTTGAAAAGCATAGACAGAATCATCGCGTTGACACCCACCGATTTGCCCGAACCGGTCGTGCCGGCAACCAGCAAATGCGGTGCTTTGCCCAAGTCGGTTACAACGGGCTGTCCGGTGATGTCCTGACCGAGCGCGAGCGTCAGCTTGGATTTGGATTCGGCAAACTCGGGCGAATTGAAGATTTCGCTCAGGCGTATCATTTGACGTTTCGGGTTCGGAAGTTCCAAACCCATGCAGGTTTTGCCGGGGATGGTTTCGACAACGCGGATGGAAGCCACGCCGAGCGAACGCGCCAAATCTTTTTCCAGATTCAGAACGGAATTGCCGCGCACGCCGACATCGGGTTCGATTTCATAACGCGTAATTACGGGGCCGGAATAAGAATCGACAACCTTGACCTTGACTTTGAACTCCGCCAATTTTTCTTCGATGGTGATGCTGTTTTCCAACAGTTCTTCTTCGGTTTGCGTCGCCTCGGGATTGAACAGCGGCGGCAGAAGCAGGTCGGTTGTCGGCAGGTGTTCGGATACCGCACCGGTTTCTTCAGATGGGAACGCCCCTTCATCCGCTTCCGTATCCGATACCCGGCAGGACGGGCGTTCAGACGGCACATTTTCAAACGGACAAACCGCCTGACTGTCATGCCCGAACGCTTCGGTTTCCGACAGATATTGCCCGCTTGACCGCTCTGCCGCACCTTCACTGCCGTCATCCGCAATAGCGGCGGTTTCCTCCTGCCAACCTCCATTCAAAACATCATCGGCAAGATGGTCGGTCTCGGCAATGCGGCTGCGTTGCACCTGCTCGAATCCTGACGGCGGTTCATAGGTACGGTTGTAGATTTCCGATACGGGAGGCGGCGGCTGAATATCGATTGCGGTCATGGGAACTTTCGGCACTTCGGGTGGTTCGACCACCCAAGCATCGGGCGCGGCAGGTTCTTCAATATGGATATCGGCAGTTTCATCATAAACCGGACCGCCGTATCCCACAGACGAAACGGTTTCCGTGAAAACATTTTCGGTTTCAGACGGCATTTCGACATCCCGTTTCCCGACAACCGTCTGACTTTCCGGAATCAGGCGAGAAATTCGCGCCTCCGCAGAAACCGTTGCCTTGTTCGGTTCTTTCAAATTGACGGAAACGCGGCGGCGGGCATCGCGGACGGCCGTGCCGTCTGAAACGGACTGCCCTTGGGAAACATCCGGGGATTTTGCCTCCGCCTGCCCTTTCCCCTGCCCTGCATGACGGTGGAACGGCGCATTCCGTGCATTTTCGGCTTTGACCGCAGAAAAGGCAGACGGATGCTGCTTCTCAAAATACGGTTCAAATCCGTAATCCGCAGACTCGGAAAACGCTTCTTTGTCCGCATCGAACATACGGGAATACGTGCGTTGAAGCACAGGGTCGTCCAAACCGATAATCTGCAGCCCTTCCATCGGGGTATCGGACACGCGGACTTTGGGGACCGCTGTTTCGTTTTTCTCAAATGCATCGATATAGCGTTTTTTCGTTTCCCTTAAAGCCGCGCTGTTTAAAGCACGCGTTGCTTCTTCCAAAGTGATTTCTTTAAAAACCGGACGGACGGGCGAAATTTCGCTTTCAGACGGCATCAACCCTTCAGCAATACTCCGGTCGAATGGGATGCGGCGGTTGTCGATTACGGCAGTTGCAATGTCTTCCGTATCGGCAGCCTCTTCCTCCGCAGCTTCTGCTGCTTCCGTTTCCGCTTCTTCCGTCCCGTTTCCACTGTCTGAATATCCGTCGGATGCGGTCGGAACATCCGCACGATTTGCAGAAGCAGGCGGAACGGGCCTGTCCGGTTCGGATTCGTGCGCCAGATAGTTTCGGCAGAAACGGACGACACCGACAAACAGCCAATACACTGCCGTTTTGACGGCATGGAAAAGCATCAGGGCAAGTTCGGGAAAATCGGGCATACCGTCTTTGATTTCAGGCAGCTCCGCCTGTTTTTCCCCTTTCTTTTCCTGCCACGCAGAAACCTCGCGCATCCACTCGCGTTCGGATTGTGCGCGGACAAAAAACAAGCCGGCAAGCGCAAGCAACAAAATAACGATCATAACTATCCAAAACATATGCCGTTTCCCGCAAGACAAACGATTAAACGGGTTTATTTTAACGTGTTTCCATCCCAAAAAAAACAACCGGTCGGCAATTCTGCCGAAACCGATTCGGCTTTCGGTTTGCCCCCGCCGACAGTATAATAGCCGTCCTTTCCCTTAATCTTTGCGGCATTGCCATGATTTTCCAAACAGTCTGGTTTTCAGATATGGTACTGTCGGTTTCGTGGATTGTCCTTATCCTGATACTGGCAGCTTCCGCGCCGTCCGCATTCCGCTCGCTTGCCCGCTACCGTTCCGCCCTTCCCCTGTGTACCGTAATTTTTTCCGCAGCATGGTGTCTGAACGCCTCTGCCGGCGGCGGACAGCTTGCCCAGATGAACTACCACCTGCTCGCCGTCAATCTGGTTGCACTGATGGTGGGCACTTCCGCCGCCTTTTGGCTTGCCGCGCTGCTGATGCTGCCCTACTGCCTGCTGTTTGCCGATTCTGCCGGCGCATATCCGCCGAACGCTTTGGTGCTGATTCTGCCCGCGCTGGTCGTCAACCGCCTGTCGCGTATGCTGGTCAACCGCCTGCCGCCCAATATTTTCATCTTTATTTTCGTCAACGGCTTTCTCGCTTCCGCCGCCGGCATTCTGTTGACCGGGCTGGTGCTGACCGGTATTTTGGATGCTGCAAACGCTTTTCCGTCCGAAATATTGTGGACGACCGCCCTGCCCGTCTTTATTCTGCTGGCGTGGGCGGAAGCCTTCCTCAGCGGCATTTCAACTGCCATATTTGTTGCACTGAAGCCCCATTGGATTAACACTTTCGACGACAACCGCTATCTTAAGTCCGACCGCGGCATATGGCGGTAGCCTTCAGACGGCATAGACAGGCAAAACCATGCTTTCCAACATCATCCCCCTTTCCATCGGTGCGGCACTCGGTGCAACGGCGCGTTGGCTGCTCAACCTCGCCGTTCCCGCATCAATACCTCCCGCCACAGGCAACCTGTTTGCCAACTGGACGGGCGCGCTGCTCATCGGCATCTTTGCCGAAACCGTCAACCACCCACAATGGAAGCCGCTGCTGATCACCGGTTTTCTCGGCAGCCTGACCACGCTTTCCGGATTTTCTCTGGAAACCGTAACCCTGCTCCAATTGAACCGTCCCGCTTCAGCACTTTCCAATATTTTCCTACACACGGCAGGTTCGCTGCTGCTGACTTGGCTCGGGCTGAAGATAGGGGCGGCAGTCAAATAATCGCAAAAAATTGCTTCCTTTGGTTTTGACACAAACTATACAAGTCCTAACATCTTAATCATGGCGCAGCATATAAGCGTGGATTTGCAGCCCAATCTATACTTTCTGATTCTATTCATTAAGCCATTATGCTTATTCCTCAATCACGGTTTCCACCACCGAATGAATACTTTTAGGCAATTGCA
>NZ_KV815356.1:0-8065 GCF_001814225.1 Neisseria sp. HMSC070F02
CTTGTCCTGATTTTTGTTAATCCACTATATTTGCTTGCGGCAAGATGAAAACGGTGCGGGATGTTTTGGGAAACCAATGCCGTCTGAAGGGCTTTCAGACGGCATTTTTTGCGCCGTGCTGTTTAACGCGCCAGCGGTTCGGTGCGTTTGATCAGCCACGCTTTTGCCGCGCCTTCGGTCAGCGGCTCGAGGCGGCGGCGGACTTCGGCGTGGTAGCGGTTGACCCAGTCGATTTCGCCGTCGGTCATGAGGGCGGTGTCCATCAGGCGGGTGTCGATGGGGCAGAGGGTCAGGGTTTCAAAACAGAGGAAGCTGCCGAATTCGGTTTCTTGAGGGGCGGCGACGGCTTGGTTGGCGGCAAGGTTTTCAATGCGGATGCCCCATTTTCCCGGGCGGTAGAGTCCGGGTTCGATGGAGGTAACCATGCCTTTTTTCATGGCGGTTTCGGGCGTGGCGGGGGCGGCGAAGGCGATGCGCTGCGGGCCTTCGTGGACGTTGAGGAAATAGCCTACGCCGTGTCCGGTGCCGTGGCCGTAGTCGCATTGCGCCTGCCACAGGGGTTTGCGGCAAATCGCATCAATCAGCGGCGAGGGGATGTTTTCTGGGAACACGGCTTCGGCAAGCGCGATATGGGCTTTGAGAACGAGGGTGTTGTCGCGTTTTTGTTCGGCGGTGGGTGTGCCGACAGGGACGACGCGGGTGATGTCGGTCGTGCCGCCTTTGTATTGCGCGCCGGAGTCGATGAGCAAAAGCCCGTTGCCGCTGATGGTGCTGTGGCTTTCGGGCGTTGCGCTGTAATGCGGCAGTGCGCCGTTGGCGTTGAAGCCTGCGATGGTGTCGAAACTCAATGAAATGAAGCCTGGGCGCACGCTGCGGTGGCGATAAAGCATGGTGTCCACGTCGATTTCGGTCAGGCTGCCGCCGTTGCCGATGATGTCTTCAAACTCGGCGAAGAAACCGCACAACGCCGCGCCGTCGTGTTCCATCGCTTCGCGGATGCGGGCGATGTCGGCTTCGGATTTGCAGGATTTGAACAGCGTGGACGGGTTGGTGCCTTCAATCAGGCGCACGCTTTCGGGCAGGCGCACAAGGGTGCTGACGGCGGTTTTATTCGGCTCGATGAGCAGCGCGCCGCCGATTTGAGCGAGTTTGCCGGCAACTTGGGCGTAAGGCTCGACCGTGATGCCTGCGGTTTGCAGCGCGGCGGCGGCTTCGGCGTTCAGACGGCATCGGTCGGTAAACAGGACGGCGTTGTCTTTGCCAATCAGCAGGAAGGACACGAAAACGGGATTGAAAGGCACGTCGCTGCCGCGCAGGTTGGTCAGCCAGGCGATGTCGTCAAGCGAGGAAACCAAGTGGTAATCCGCGCCTTTTTCCGCCATCACGGCGCGCACGCGGGCGAGTTTTTCGGCGGCGGTTTCAGAAACATAGTCGGGGTCGTGGATGAACACCGTTTCGGCGGGGAGGGCGGGGCGGTTTGTCCACACTTGATTCAGTAAATTATCCGGGTGTTCGATGCGGATGTTTTTGGCGGCGAGTGATTGCGCCAAAGTGCGTTTGCCGGTGAGCGAGACCATATCGGAAGGGATGCCGACGGCGGCGTTTTCGGGCAGGCTTGCCGCGAGCCATTCGTTGTACGGCGGCACTTGCCCGCTTTTTTGCAGCACAATGCCGCTGCCCGCAAGCTGTTTGGCGGCTTGTTCCCAATAGCGGCTGTCCACCCACACGCCCGCTTCATCGGCGGTAACGACGAATGTGCCGACCGAGCCGGTAAAGCCCGACAATTCGCGGCGCGCCTGCCAATGCTCGGGCAGGTATTCGGACAGGTGGGGGTCGGCGGAAGGGATGACGAGTGCATCCAAGCCTTGCGCCTTCATGGCTTCGCGCAATGCGGACAGGTAATTCGATACGGTATTCATAACAGTTCCTCCAATCGGGTTTTGCGGCTTCAGATGGCATGGACGGAAATCTGAAATGCCGTCTGAAAAACATAACCATCTTATCAAATCGCCAGCCTGCTGCAAAACAGACGGGCTGATCGGATGGTGCGTGTTTGCGCGAAAAAAGCGATGTAAGGTTGTTTGTTGTAAAATTTTAGGCATAAAATATCGTTTTATTCCTTTTTTTGGAAGTAATATGGAAAATATAGTCAAGTTTGAGCATGAAGTTCTAATAGTGTGTGTTGGCAGGTATTTGGATTACGTTACAATACGTGCTTTCATCAAAATTTCCCTACCGGGCGGTATCCTGTTTTTGAAGACGGTAGGATTTGGGTTTGTTTGGGGGCAATCCCGCCCAAATTGGAGCAATAGATAGGGCTGTGTCCGAATATGCGGCTCTGTGTGTTGAAACACAGTTAAAAATACGGAAGACTTTATGTCCGAACAACATATTTCGACTTGGAAAAGTAAAATCAACGCATTGGGTCCCGGGATCATGATGGCTTCGGCGGCGGTCGGCGGTTCGCACCTGATTGCCTCGACGCAGGCGGGCGCGCTTTACGGCTGGCAGATCGCGCTCATCATCATCCTGACCAACCTCTTCAAATACCCGTTTTTCCGCTTCAGCGCGCATTACACGCTGGACACGGGCAAGAGCCTGATTGAAGGTTATGCCGAGAAAAGCCGCGTTTATTTGTGGGTATTCCTGATTTTGTGCATCCTCTCCGCCACGATTAACGCGGGCGCGGTCGCCATTGTAACCGCCGCCATCGTCAAAATGGCGATTCCCTCGCTGATGTTTGATGTCGGCACGGTTGCCGCCTTGATTATGGCATCCTGCCTGATTATTTTGGTGAGCGGACGTTACCGCGCTTTGGATCGCGTTTCCAAAATCATCATCGTTACTTTGAGTATCGCCACGCTTGCCGCCGCCGGCATCGCTATGTCGCGCGGTATGCAGATGCAGCCCGATTTTATCGAGCCGACACCGTGGACGCTTGCCGGTTTGGGCTTCCTGATCGCGCTGATGGGCTGGATGCCCGCGCCGATTGAAATTTCCGCCATCAATTCTTTGTGGGTAACCGAAAAACAACGCATCAATCCTTCCGAATACCGCGACGGGATTTTTGATTTCAACGTCGGTTATATCGCCAGTGCGGTTTTGGCTTTGGTTTTCCTTGCACTGGGTGCGTTTGTGCAATACGGCAACGGCGAAGCAGTGCAGATGGCGGGCGGCAAATATATCGGGCAATTGATCAATATGTACGCCGTTACCATCGGCGGCTGGTCGCGCCCGCTGGTGGCGTTTATCGCGTTTGCCTGTATGTACGGCACGACGATTACCGTTGTGGACGGCTATGCCCGTGCCATTGCCGAACCCGTGCGCCTGCTGCGCGGAAAAGACAAAACGGGCAACGCCGAATTCTTTGCCTGGAATATTTGGGTGGCGGGCAGCGGTTTGGCGGTGATTTTTTGGTTTGACGGCGTAATGGCGAATCTGCTCAAATTTGCGATGATTGCTGCTTTTGTGTCCGCCCCTGTGTTTGCCTGGCTGAATTACCGTTTGGTCAAAGGTGATGAAAAACACAAACTCACATCAGGTATGAATGCCCTTGCATTGGCAGGCTTGATTTATCTGACCGGTTTTACCGTTTTGTTCTTATTGAATTTGGCGGGAATGTTCAAATGATAACGATGCCGTCTGAAACCGCAAACCGCTTTCAGACGGCATTGCCGCGTTTATGGAAAAAAACACCGACATCGCGTAAAATATGCGCAAATTTTGTGATTCGGTCAGGTCGTCTGAAACAGATTGCGCCTGATTTATTTTTTCGGAAAACCCTATGAGCGAACAAAACCATCCGCAAACCGAGCCGCAGTTGGACGAAAACCAAATCATCGCCCTGCGCCGCGAAAAACTGCACAACATCCGCCAACAGCGCAACGCCTATCCCAACGACTTCAAACGCGACAGCTTCGCCGCCGATTTGCACGCCCAATACGGCGAAATCGGCAAAGAAGAACTCGATCCGCAAGGCATTCCCGTCAAAGTGGCCGGCCGCATGATGCTCAAACGGCAAATGGGCAAGGCGAGTTTTGCCACCATTCAAGACGTGTCCGGGCAAATCCAGCTTTATCTGAACAACAAAGGCGTGAGCCAAGAAGTTTTGGACGACTTCAACCATTGGGATTTGGGCGACATCGTCGGCGCGGAAGGCACTTTGTTCAAAACCAACCACGGCGAACTGACCGTACGCGTGTCCGGCATCCGCCTGCTGTCCAAATCCCTGCGTCCGCTGCCCGACAAACATAAAGGTTTGAGCGATCAGGAAACCAAATACCGCCAACGCTATGTTGATTTGATTGTCAATGAAGAATCGCGCAATACCTTTATCAAACGCAGCCAAATCATCCAATCCGTGCGTAATTTTATGGTGGGCGAGCATTATCTCGAAGTCGAAACCCCGATGATGCACCCGATTCCCGGCGGCGCGACGGCAAAACCCTTCGTTACCCATCACAATGCCTTAGATATTCCGCTTTACCTGCGTATCGCGCCTGAGCTGTATTTGAAACGCCTGGTTGTCGGCGGCTTGGAACGCGTGTTTGAAATCAACCGCAGCTTCCGCAACGAAGGTATGTCTGTGCGCCACAATCCCGAATTCACCATGATTGAATTCTACGAAGCCTTCTCCGACTACGAACGCATGATGCAGATGGCGGAAGACATCATCAGAAACGCATCGCGCACAGTAAACGGTACGGCAAACATCACTTACAACGGCAAAGAAGTCGATTTGGAAAGCCCGTTTGAGCGTCTGACCATCCTCGAAGCCATCAAAAAATACAATCCGCACTACACCGACGAGCAGTTGAACGATGCGGAATGGCTGAAAAAAGAAATCGTCAAACACGGCGAAAGCCTGCCGCCGTCCCTGGTCATCGGCAGCCTGCAACTCGCGCTGTTTGAAGGTTGCGCCGAGGGCAAGCTGTGGAACCCGACCTTCATCGTCGATTACCCGGTCGAAGTTTCACCGTTGGCGCGCGCTTCGGATACCAAACAAGGTCTGACCGAACGTTTCGAATTGTTCGTTGTCGGCCGCGAACTGGCAAACGGCTATTCCGAGTTGAACGACCCCGAAGACCAAGCCGAACGCTTCAAAGCGCAAGTGGCGCAAAAAGACGCGGGCGACGACGAAGCGATGCACTACGATGCCGACTACATCCGCGCGATGGAGTTCGGTCTGCCGCCGACAGGCGGTTGCGGCATCGGTATCGACCGCTTAGTGATGCTGCTGACCGATTCGCAAACCATCCGCGATGTGATTCTGTTTCCGCAGATGCGTCCCGAGTAATCATAAAAACAGTTGAAATAGAAATGCCGTCTGAACCCGATTGGATTCAGACGGCATTTTGTATGGCAGGATTGATAGTGAATTAACAAAAATCAGGACAAGGCGGCGAGCCGCAAGACAGTACAAATAGTACGGAACCGATTCACTTGGTGCTTAGCACCTTTAGAGAATCGTTCTCTTCGAGCTAGGGCGAGGCAACGCCGTACCGGTTTAAATTTAATTCACTATATTCGGTTTCCAGCTGACCGACCCATTCTGACAAGGCAGTCAGGCGTTGTTCGGATTTCGCCACGAACGGGTTTTCGGTATCCCACGCGTAGCCTGCCAAAATCGAAGAAAGCATACGGCTGATTTCCGGGCTGCGGTCGGGCGCGTACACGACGTTTTGGAAGCGGAAATCGTACCAACCGTCCACACATCAGGGGTGGTAATCCGAATCAACACGCCTTCTCGCCTGTGCGGCGGACATAAACCGTTTTTTGACCTCCAGCACCACACCTAAAATCGTGCTGCCTTCGGGCAGGTCAAAGGCTTCAGACGGCCTGCCCGTCTGATAAATCAGCATCCTGCCCGCAATATCGATAACAAGGTGCGCGACGACCAGCCGCTTGTCGGACAGTTCAATCAGCACGATGTCCTCGTCCGCAGGGCGCATACGCGGCTCGACCACCAGCAAGTCTCCCTTTTCGATAACCGGCGACATGGACGTGTCGGGCATGGCAACGGCAAACGTGTACTGCGAGGGGGCGACCACCGAAGCAAACAGGTCGAAACTGCCCGTGAGTTTGCCTGTACGGGCGAAAGCCGCCGCCTGACGGTCTGACAACAAAGGACGGGGTGTGAGCCTCATCGACAGTGCTTTGCCATCGGCATCGCTGTGGTTGTGCGTATGCGTATGATGGTTGTTGATGGTCGTATCGCCTTGGACATCGTTAAGGACTATGCTGTTTGAACCTGCCACGGATTTGGTCATCTCATTGTAGGCTTGCGTCGTGATGCGCTCTTGCTTGGTCATACCTGTTACAGCCTGTTTCAGCATTTCTAACGCTATGTGATTCTTCCTAAGGGTCGCTATACCGGCTTTTGCAGCTTGCTCATTACCACAAGAGGGGCAACCCCAGCTACTTCCTATGAACATATTGGAGTACCTCGAACAGGTTTGGTTTCCATGTTTAGGGCAGTTGATTACACACGGCTTGGCTGTACCCTCAAACTCGACCAACTTAATGCCACGATGACCGAAACGTTCCTCAACCTCAGCAGCAGCTTCTTCAAATGTTTTTGACCTTCTTGCCATATTGACCTCCGGATTATTGATTATTTTGGCTATGCTTTAACGAGGGATTGGAATGAGGTAAAGCTGTTGCCCTCTCCCCGCAATAGTTCCATTAGGCGCGGATGAATGAATAGTTTGTCCCTGCCGATGGCGATTTCTTGCAGCACACCTATATCTGAAAGCTCTTTCAGGTACTTAGAGGCCGTCTGCCGTTTGGCTATCCCTGCCGCTTCCAGGTTGGCAATGCGTGTATATGGCTGCTCAAACAGAAGATTTACCAGTTCGTGCGTGTAGATTCCTTGTGCGTGTGTCCGTATGTGTTGCCGTGTCTGCTCGAACAGGCGGCGTATCGCATCTATTTTCGATACCGTCCAATCGGCGGTGTCGGCTACGCCGTCTAAGATGTAGATTATCCAGCTTTCCCAATCCTGCCGTTCGGTTACGCCTAACAGCAGGCGGTAATAGTCCGCCCTGTTTTCGATGATGTAGCGGCTCAAATACAAAATAGGCAAATCCAAAAGCCCTTTTTCAATCAATAGCAGGCTGTTCAATATGCGTCCCGTCCGCCCGTTGCCGTCCGTAAACGGGTGGATGGCTTCAAATTGGTAATGTGCCGCCGCCATGATGATAAGCGGGTCTAAATCGCCGCTTTCGTGAATAAACCGCTCCCAATTTTCCAGCTTGCCGCGTATGGTTTCTTCTCCTTCGGGCGGGGTATAGACAACATTTCCGCTGTTGCCTCCTTTTAGGGCTGTGCCGCCTGTTTTGCGGATGGCCATTTCGTAGGGGTGCTTGATGGCGTTGCAAACCATGATGGCGGTTTGTGTGCATAAAGGGCGGCTCGTCAGTGATTCATAGCCTGCAAACAGGGCGGTGCGGTATTGCAGGGCTTCTTTCGTGGCAGGGTCTTGCCGTTCCGTATCCATTTGCAGGGATTGAAACAGCTTGTCCGTGGTGGTTACGATGTTTTCAATTTCCGAACTTGCACGGGCTTCCATAACAGGAAGGGTGTTAATCAGCATGGCTTGATTCGGTATCAGTTCTGCCGCCTGCTTTAAACGGGCAAGGGATGCACGGGCGGCTATACAACGTTTCAGGATGGTTTTGCTTTCAATATCCTGTTTTGGCGGCAGGGGTGGTAAATCGTTATAGGGAATATTGGGTTTCCAGTTGCTCATATTTAAAATTTCGGAAAATTTAAAGATGTTTCCAGTATATGTTTACGCCGTGTATATATCAAGGATATATGTTTAAAAATTTGGCTTTTGTAAATATATGGGCGGTAAAACCGCATTATTTTATGCTGTTACCTATTTTACACCTTGTCTGCACACGATTTCCAAACAACCTAAAAAGAAACCTGCCGAAAGACAGGTTTAAAGAGGTCATTTTAAATGTGAACTAAAGCTTACACCCTCGTAGGGTATCGTGTATATCAGACGTACTTAATATACACTATTAGTGGATTAAATTTAAACCAGTACGGCGTTGCC
>NZ_KV815356.1:8165-17338 GCF_001814225.1 Neisseria sp. HMSC070F02
GCCTTGTCCTGATTTAAATTTAATCCACTATAACCTTTTTTGCGGAGCAGGGCGGATGCGACCGAGCCTGCCGGACCTGCGCCGATTACGGCGACATCGAATTGGGTGGACATTGGGAAATCCTGATGGTTTGAGTGGAAAAGGAAATGATATTGTACAGGCAGCAAATGCCGTCTGAAACTGTTTGCGGAAGAAATTTATCCGGTGCGGGCGGTTGCTCCCGATGCGTCAGTCCGGTTTGAAAAATGCCGTCTGAAACGGGAAATGTTCAGACGGCATTTGATTTTCAGGGTTATTTTACGCCGTAACGCGGTTGGAGCAGGGCGCACGTCCGGTGTTCCCGACGGCTTCGGCGGCTGCGTCCGGCAATTTTTCCGCAAGCCGCGCCCGCATCGTTTGCCGTGGTTTCCGGTCGGGTATTTTTTTCGCGCTGAGCCCTGGCGGATTCGTAGCGGTTGCGTTGTCTCGGTTCGCGCATTTCGGTTTTTTCCGGTTTTGCGCCGCCCTGTTCCCACCATTGCGGCTCGAAGCCCTCGATGCGCTCGATGAGCAGCTTGTTGCCGGTCAGCTCTTTAATGGATTCAAACATTTTCTGTTCGGATTCGTCCATCAGGGAAATCGCCACGCCGTCCGCGCCCGCGCGCCCCGTGCGCCCGATGCGGTGGACGTAGTCTTCGGGCTGGGCGGGCATTTCGTAATTGATGACGAAGGGCAGTTCGGCAATGTCCAGCCCGCGCGCGGCGATGTCGGTGGCGACGAGGACGCGCAGGCTGCCGTCTTTGAAGGCGTTGAGTGTTTCGAGCCGGCTTTGTTGGGAACGGTCGCCGTGTATCGCCTGTGCGGACAGGTTGCGGCGCACCAGTTCGCGCGTTACGCGGTCGACGCTTTGTTTGGTTTTGCAGAACACGATGACCTGGTTCATATGCAAATCGACAATCAGCCGTTCGAGCAGGTTGCGCTTCTGAATGGTATCGACGGCGATGATGTGTTGTTCGACGTTGGCGTTGGTGGTGTTTTGCGCGGCGACTTCGACGGTTTCGGGCGCGTTCATGAAGTCTTGCGCCAGTTTGCGTATCGGTGCGGAGAAGGTAGCGGAAAAGAGCAGGGTTTGGCGTTGTTTGGGCAGCATCTGCATGATTTTGCGGATGTCGTCGATAAACCCCATATCCAACATGCGGTCTGCTTCGTCTAGAACGACGATTTCGACTTTGTTCAAACTGATGTTTTTTTGTTTGACGTGGTCGAGCAGCCGTCCGACTGTGGCGACGACGATTTCGCAGCCGGCACGCAAATCGGCGGTCTGTTTGTCCATATTCATACCGCCGAACAAGACGGTGTGGCGCAGCGGCAGGTTTTTGATGTAGGACTGCACGTTTTGGTCGATTTGGTCGGCGAGTTCGCGCGTGGGGGTCAACACGAGCATACGCACGGGGTGCATCGCGGGCGAGGTGCTGGCGGTGGCGTAACGTTTGAGGCGTTCGAGCGAGGGCAGCATAAAGGCGGCGGTTTTGCCCGTGCCGGTTTGCGCGGCGGCTAGTAAATCATGACCGGCGAGTGCTTTGGGAATGGCGGCGGCTTGGATGGGCGTCGGGTTTTCGTAACCTTGCGCGGTCAGTGCGGAAACGAGTTCCGTACCCAAACCTAAAGAGGAAAATGGATTACTCATAATTGTAGTCTTTCTTTCAGACCTTATGCCGTCTGAAGCGGGAAACCGATAGGATGGGGAAAGTATAGTGGATTAACAAAAATCAGGACAAGGCGACCGAAGCCGCAGACAGTACAGATAGTACGGAACCGATTCACTTGGTGCTTAGCACCTTTAGAGAATCGTTCTCTTCGAGCTAGGGCGAGGCAACGCCGTACTGGTTTTTGTTAATCCACTATAAACTGCCCGCCTGTGAGTGGCGGGGCAGGAAATCTGTGTGCGGATTATGCCATAAAACGATGCCCGCCCCAATCGCGGGCGCGTCCGGAGATTGGAAATCCTGCTTAAAAAATGTACAATGTCGCACTTTTTTGAAACGCGGACCCATTATGCACATCGGCGGCTATTTTATCGACAACCCCATCGCACTTGCGCCGATGGCGGGCATTACCGACAAGCCGTTCCGCCGCCTTTGCCGCGAGTTTGGCGCGGGTTGGGCAGTGTGCGAAATGCTGACCAGCGACCCGACGCTCAGAAATACTAGAAAAACCTTGCACCGCAGCGATTTTGTCGATGAAGGCGGCATCGTTGCCGTGCAGATTGCCGGCAGCGATCCGCAGCAGATGGCGGATGCGGCGCGTTACAACGTCAGCCTCGGGGCGCAGCTTATCGACATCAATATGGGCTGTCCCGCCAAAAAAGTGTGCAACGTCCAAGCCGGCAGCGCGCTGATGCAGAACGAGCCGCTGGTTGCCGCCATTTTGGAAGCCGTCGTCTGTGCGGCAGGCGTACCCGTTACCCTCAAAACCCGTTTGGGCTGGCACGAAGACCATCAAAACCTGCCCGTCATCGCCAAAATCGCCGAAGATTGCGGCATCGCCGCCCTTGCCGTCCACGGACGCACGCGCACGCAAATGTACAAAGGCGAGGCGCGTTACGAACTCATCGCCGAAACCAAATGCCGTCTGAACATCCCGGTCTGGGTCAACGGCGACATTACCTCGCCGCAAAAAGCCCAAGCCGTCCTCAAACAAACCGCCGCAGACGGCATCATGATAGGGCGCGGTGCGCAAGGCAGGCCGTGGTTCTTCCGCGATTTGAAACATTACGCCGAACACGGTGTTTTACCGCCTGCCTTGAGTTTGGCAGAATGCAGTGCCGCCATTTTGAACCACGTCCGCGCCATGCACGCGTTTTACGGCGACACCGCCGGTGTGCGCATCGCACGCAAACACATAGGTTGGTACATCGGCGAAATGCCCGACGGCGAACAGACACGTCGTGAAATCAACCGCTTGGACAGTGCGGCGGCGCAATACGACATGCTTGCAGGTTATCTTGAAAGACTTGCCGGAAAAACCGACCGTTGGGCGTGCGGCTACCGCACAAATGCCTTCTGAACACTTGATTATCCTTTGAAAGTGCAATCATGCCCCATACCCTTCCCGATATTTCCCAATGCATCAGACAAAATTTAGAACAATATTTCAAAGACCTGAACGGTACCGAACCTTGCGGCGTGTACGATATGGTATTGCATCAGGTGGAAAAGCCGCTGCTGGTGTGTGTGATGGAGCAATGCGGCGGTAATCAGTCCAAAGCCTCCGTGATGCTGGGGCTGAACCGCAATACCCTGCGTAAGAAGCTGATTCAACACGGTTTGTTGTGAATATGGCTGCAAGCGTCCGTATCTTAGGCATCGACCCGGGCAGTCGCGTAACGGGTTTCGGTGTCATCGATGTCAGGGGGCGGGATCATTTTTACGTTGCCTCAGGCTGCATCAAAACGCCTGCCGATGCGCCTCTGGCAGACAGGATTGCCGTGATTGTGCGGCACATCGGCGAAGTCGTTACTGTTTACAAGCCTCAACAGGCGGCGGTGGAACAGGTGTTCGTCAACGTTAATCCGGCATCGACGCTGATGCTCGGTCAGGCTAGGGGCGCGGCATTGGCGGCATTGGTCAGCCATAAGCTGCCCGTTTCGGAATACACGGCCTTGCAGGTCAAACAGGCGGTAGTCGGCAAAGGCAAGGCGGCGAAAGAACAGGTGCAGCATATGGTGGTGCAGATGCTGGGGCTTTCGGGAACGCCGCAGGCGGATGCGGCGGACGGTCTTGCCGTCGCGCTGACCCACGCCTTACGCAACCACGGGCTTGCCGCCAAACTCAATCCTTCGGGGATGCAGGTCAAGCGCGGCAGGTTTCAATAGTTTCAGACGGCATTTGTATTTTGCCGTCTGAAAAGAAAATGTGTATCGAGATGAAATTTATATTTTTTGTACTGTATGTTTTGCAGTTTCTGCCGTTTGCGCTGCTGCACAAGATTGCCGACCTGACGGGTTTGCTTGCCTACCTTCTGGTCAAACCGCGCCGCCGTATCGGCGAAATCAATTTGGCGAAATGTTTTCCCGAATGGAGTGAGGAAAAGCGTAAAACCGTGTTGAAACAGCATTTCAAACACATGGCGAAACTGATGCTCGAATACGGCTTATATTGGTACGCGCCTGCCGGGCGTTTGAAATCGCTGGTGCGCTACCGCAATAAGCATTATTTGGACGACGCGCTGGCGGCGGGGGAAAAAGTCATCATCCTGTATCCGCACTTTACCGCGTTCGAGATGGCGGTGTACGCGCTTAATCAGGATGTCCCGCTAATTAGTATGTATTCCCACCAAAAAAACAAGATATTGGACGCACAGATTTTGAAAGGCCGCAACCGCTACGACAACGTCTTCCTCATCGGGCGCACCGAAGGGCTGCGCGCCCTCGTCAAACAGTTCCGCAAAAGCAGCGCGCCGTTTCTGTATCTGCCCGATCAGGATTTCGGACGCAACGATTCGGTTTTTGTGGATTTTTTCGGGATTCAGACGGCAACGATTACCGGCTTGAGCCGCATTGCCGCGCTTGCAAATGCCAAAGTGATTCCCGCCATCCCCGTCAGGGAGGCGGACAATACGGTTACACTGCATTTCTACCCGGCTTGGAAATCCTTTCCGGGTGAAGACGCGCAGGCCGACGCGCAGCGTATGAACCGCTTTATCGAAGAGCGGGTGCGCGAACATCCCGAGCAGTATTTTTGGCTGCACAAGCGTTTTAAAACCCGTCCGGAAGGTGTACAGGATTTTTACAAATTACACGAAACTACATAGTGGACTATTAAGGGAAAATTGAGTTTTGCTTAAATGCGAAAAATTGAATTATATAAACAGAAGCATTTAATAATTGCTGTTATTTTAAGTGTCTAAAAAATAATATTTTTTGATTTTAAAAATAGATTTCAAAGAAAATTTGGAGAATACATGATAAATCAATGAATATATTCTATTGATATGGTTAATATATTAAAATTATTTTCCTTTAAAAACATAATATTATAAATTATTATTCAATAACTGCTATTTTATTCGGTGCCAGCTTGAGAAATATATTGTCAAATATATAGACATTATAAAATTAAGTATCAATTTAAATAAATTTTTAGAATTTTAATCTAAAAAATCAAAAAATTCACTATTTTATAAAATAAACGCTTCTATATTCGTTTTGTAAAAAATGCTTGGCAAGCTGTAAAAAATGGCGTACATTTCGCTACATGGAATTACACAACAGGCAGGAAATGCCGTCTGAAAGGATTTTCCGGTCAATCTTGCGATTGGTCGGGGTTTCATCGGAAACGGTGAAACGAAAGTTTGCCGGCGTAGAGTTGAGCTACGCGGGTAAAGCCGCAGGCGAAAGCCTGTATTGTTTGTGAAGCGTAAATCTCTGATTTGAGGTATTGGGGCAATCCTGTGGGGGGTTGCCTCTTTTTTTATCCGCCTTTTAATGACACAATAGGCGCAAGTCTGTTTTTGAATGCAAGGTACTGCCATGAATACGATTTTGGCTTTCGATATTGAAACCGTACCCGATGTGCAGGGTATCCGTACGCTGTATGACTTGCCGTCTTCCCTGTCCGACGATGAAGTGGTGCTGTTTGCCCAGCAAAAACGCCGTGCTCAGACAGGCGGGGATTTTATGCAGCATCATCTTCATCAGGTTGTGGCGATTTCGTGCTGCATGCGTTGGGGGCAGGATAAAGTCCATGTCGGTACCATCGGCGAGATGGATGACGGCGAGGAAGTGGTCATTGCCAAGTTTTTCGAGTTGATTGAAAAACATACGCCGCAACTGGTCAGTTGGAACGGCGGCGGTTTCGATCTGCCGGTTCTGCATTACCGCTCCCTGATATATGGCATCAACGCCGCGCGCTATTGGGATATGGGCGACGGCGATTTCGGCGACAGCCGCGATTTCAAGTGGAACAACTACATCAGCCGCTACCACCAACGTCATTGCGATTTGATGGATTTGCTCGCGCTTTACCAGCCGAGGGCGAATGTGCCGCTGGACGATATGGCGAAACTGTGCGGTTTTCCGGGTAAATTGGGTATGGACGGCAGCAAGGTCTGGGAGGCATTCCATGCCGGTAAATTGAAGGAAATCCGCAATTATTGTGAAACCGATGCCGTGAATACGTATTTGATGTATCTGCGTTTTTGTCTGGTCAGCGGCAGATTCGACGCGGACGAATACGAAATGGAAATCAAGCGGATCAGAAACTATCTTTCCGCCCAAACAGAAGACAAACCGCATTGGGCAGAATTTGTCCAAGCGTGGAAATAGAAAAACTGCTGTCCGAAGGCGGTACGCTTGTGCCGCCGTTTCGGTTTCAGACGGCATACGCGGGATGCGCCCATGCCGTCTGAAGCCTTTTCCAGTCAAACCAAACAATATTGAAAGAAAAAAATGAGCAAAACCGTCCGTTATCTGAAAGATTACCAAACGCCTGCCTACCGTATTCTCGAAACCGACCTGCATTTCGATATTGCCGAACCGCAAACCGTCGTGAAATCCCGTTTGACGGTCGAGCCGCAGAGGGTGGGGGAGCCGCTGGTGTTGGACGGTTCGGCGAAACTTTTGTCCGTCAAAATCAACGGGGCGGTGGCGGATTATATGTTGGAAGGCGAGACGCTGACGATTGCGGGCGTGCCGTCCGAACGCTTCACCGTCGAAGTGGAAACCGAAATCCTGCCGGCGGAAAACAAATCGCTGATGGGGCTGTATGCTTCCGGAGGCAATCTGTTTACCCAGTGCGAGCCGGAGGGCTTCCGCAAAATCACGTTTTACATCGACCGTCCTGATGTGATGTCCAAGTTCACAACCACCATCGTTGCGGACAAAAAACGCTATCCCGTTTTGCTCTCCAACGGCAACAAAATCGACGGCGGCGAGTATTCAGACGGCCGCCATTGGGTGAAATGGGAAGACCCGTTTGCCAAACCGAGTTATCTGTTTGCTTTGGTCGCGGGCGATTTGGCGGTCACGGAAGACTATTTCACCACCATGAGCGGCAGAAACGTCAAAATCGAGTTTTACACCACCGAAGCGGACAAGCCCAAGGTCGGCTTTGCCGTGGAATCGCTGAAAAACGCAATGAAGTGGGACGAAACGCGCTTCGGTTTGGAATACGACTTGGATATTTTCATGGTCGTCGCCGTGGGTGATTTCAATATGGGTGCGATGGAAAACAAGGGTTTGAACATCTTTAACACCAAGTTCGTCCTCGCCGACAGCCGTACCGCCACCGATACCGATTTTGAAGGCATTGAATCCGTGGTCGGACACGAATATTTCCACAACTGGACAGGCAACCGCGTTACCTGCCGCGATTGGTTCCAGCTTTCGCTGAAAGAAGGGTTGACCGTGTTCCGCGACCAAGAATTTTCCGGCGACCGCGCCAGCCGCGCCGTGCGCCGCATCGAGAACATCCGCCTGCTGCGCCAGCACCAGTTCCCCGAAGACGCAGGCCCGACCGCCCATCCGGTGCGCCCCGCCAGCTATGAGGAGATGAACAATTTCTACACCATGACCGTTTATGAAAAAGGCGCGGAAGTGGTGCGGATGTATCACACCTTGCTCGGCGAAGAGGGCTTCCAAAAAGGCATGAAGCTCTATTTCCAACGACACGACGGGCAGGCCGTGACCTGCGACGATTTCCGCGCGGCGATGGCGGACGCGAACGGCATCAATCTCGACCAGTTCGCCTTGTGGTACAGCCAGGCGGGTACGCCCGTCTTGGAAGCGGAAGGTCGTCTGAAAAACAATAGTTTCGAGTTAACCATCAAACAAACCGTGCCGCCCACGCCCGATATGGCGGACAAGCAGCCGATGATGATTCCCGTCAAAGTCGGGCTGCTGAACCGCAACGGCGAAGCGGTGGCATTCGATTATCAGGGCAAACGCGCAACCGAAGCCGTGTTACTGCTGACCGAAGCCGAACAGACCTTCCAGTTCGAAAGCGTAACCGAAGCCGTCGTTCCCTCGCTGCTGCGCGGGTTCAGCGCGCCAGTGCATCTGAACTATCCGTACAGCAACGACGACCTGCTGCTCCTGCTTGCCCACGACAGCGACGCCTTCACGCGCTGGGAAGCCGCGCAAACGCTCTACCGCCGCGCCGTCGCCGCCAACCTTGCCGCGCTTTCAGACGGCGTCGAGTTGCCGAAACATGAAAAACTGCTTGCCGCCGTCGAAAAAGTCATTTCAGACGACCTCTTGGACAACGCCTTCAAAGCCCTGCTTTTGGGCGTTCCGTCTGAAGCCGAACTGTGGGACGGCGCAGAAAACATCGACCCGCTGCGCTACCATCAGGCGCGCGAAGCCTTGTTGGATACGCTTGCCGTCCGCTTCCTGCCGAAATGGCACGAATTGAACCGTCAGGCGGCGAAGCAGGAAAACCAAAGCTACGAGTACAGCCCCGAAGCTGCCGGCTGGCGCACGCTGCGCAACGTCTGCCGCGCCTTCGTCCTGTGCGCCGACCCCGCGCACATCGAAACCGTTGCCGAAAAATACGGCGAAATGGCGCAAAACATGACCCACGAATGGGGCATCCTGTCCGCCGTTAACGGCAACGAAAGCGATACGCGCAACCGCCTGCTGGCTCAGTTTGCCGACAAGTTTTCAGACGACGCGCTGGTGATGGACAAATATTTCGCCCTCGTCGGCTCAAGCCGCCGCAGCGACACCCTGCAACAGGTTCAAACCGCCTTGCAGCATCCGAAGTTCAGCCTCGAAAATCCCAACAAAGCCCGCTCGCTCATCGGCAGCTTCAGCCGCAACGTCCCGCATTTCCACGCAGAAGACGGCAGCGGCTACCGCTTCATCGCCGACAAAGTCATCGAAATCGACCGCTTTAACCCGCAGGTCGCCGCCCGCCTGGTGCAGGCGTTCAACCTCTGCAACAAGCTCGAGCCGCACCGCAAAAACTTGGTGAAACAAGCATTGCAGCGCATTCGGGCGCAGGAAGGATTGTCGAAAGACGTGGGCGAAATCGTCGGCAAAATTTTGGATTGAGGCCGTCAAACAGAAAAACAATGCCGTCTGATATAGTTACACACACGTTTTATCATCACTTCCCCATCGTTTTATTACGCAATGGCAAAACGGCCGCAAAGTCATATTAATTATAGTGGATTAACAAAAATCAGGACAAGGC
>NZ_KV815357.1:0-8944 GCF_001814225.1 Neisseria sp. HMSC070F02
ACCCGACCAAATGGGATTGGGTTAAAAATACCGGCTATAAAACACCTACTGCCCGCCCTATGCAGACTTTAGATGGGGAGATGGCAGGTGGGAATAAGCCACCAAAACCAAGTACGCAGCAACACCCTACACACTCTGATAACAATATCGGCTTACCTGCCTCATATGTTAAACCTGATACATCTATTTCTCCGACAGGAACAATTCAAGACCGCATCAGATGGACAAAGTCCAAGTTTCCTACTGAGAAATCTTTAAATGGACATTTCAAAGCTCATGGAAAAGAATTTGGCGATATAACCATTGAAGACTACCAAAAAATGGCGTCTGATTTGTTATCAAAACAGACATCGGACAAGATATTAGGTTATCAGACGGAACATAGACGAGTGCGCTATGATATCAATAACAATATCTATGTTTTGGCCAATCCAAAAACATTCAAAATCAAAACAATGTTTAAACCAAACTTAGGAAAGAAGTATTATGATGGAGAATTCAAAAAAGACATGGGAAATTGACGGAGAAATATGGCTACATTGTCCTGTTTGCGGAACTAAAGTTATGGACTATGATATCTGTGACGTTTGTCAGTGGCAAAATACAGGAGAAACTAATATAGATGGTGGCCCTAATGAAATGACACTTGCGGAGGCGAAAGAAGCTTACGCAAAAGGCTTACCAATCAGATAAATAAGCACCTAGAGAAATCAATGATGACGGAATCCCATGGTTACCTATCAAATAATTTACCTGTTAAAATCATAAATGATATTATTTATGCAACCCAGTTAGTCGAAGATTTGGTTTTAGGAAAAATAAAAATTGTTGATTTTTTAAAATCATATAACAATTTTTATTGTTGGCTTGGTTTTGATGAGTTGCCTCAATCTGAGAAAATAAAATTCCTAAGCTATCTCAATATATTATGAGATTAAAATTAAAAAATTATGATTGTTCTGACTTTGATTTGGAAGATTTCCCACAAGACAAGTTAGAAAATTTTTGTATACTTTTGACATTATCAATAGGTTTTGATGAAAGTAATGGTGCTGATTATTTTTATGTTTATATATATAGCACCGAATGGTTACTTTCAAATATACATAGACCGATGTCATTAAAAAACTCAATTGTTACAAACCGTTTTAATATTGAACACATATTAAAATTGATAAATGATATATTGGAAATATGTAATTCAACGTCTGAAGATAAGTCTATATCAAATTTGGCAAAATATTTTGACTGGGAATTTGACGATTATAATCTAAATATCCAAGACTAAAGATGGTGGACAGCATTTAGACCAAAAACAGGCAAACGGTATTTTGATGACGAATTAAAATAAAAGGAATTATTCATGAAATTAATTAATTTTGAAGAGAGTTCAGTTAAAATTAGTCTCGATAAAGATGAGTTGTATATTATTCAAGCAATTGTAGGAGAAATTTATTCAGGCGTATGCGTGGATTGTAGAGATTTTGAGATAATTCATGGTGTTGAAAAAATAAAGTTCTTTCTTTGGATAAAGAACTTAAAAAAATATATGATACTTGGGATAAATGTTAGCTAGGTAAGGTGGGCACTTGTTGCCCACCTTTTGCCGTATATTAAAAATCCTTTTCAGGCTGGAACTGGGTGGGCATCAATGCCAACCCTAATTGTGCTGATGAAGCAGGAAAACTGATATGGGAAAACGACCCCAATAAAAATTGGTGGGCTAACCGTATGGATGATATTCGCGGCATCATCCAAGGTGCGGTTAATCCTTTAATTTACAAGGTAAGCAAGCAAAAGATTATTTACAACAAACTCATATCAGGAACTTAGACAAATGAATGAACACAACCTGTTAATTTTCTGTTTAAAAGACAATGTTTCAATTAGTGAATATACTGAAATGATTGATTGGGCTTATAAAAACATTCAATCTGAAACAGTTGTAGAAATTACGGAAAATCAAATTATTGAATATCAAAATCGTGGATTATGGGGGCTTGTTTCTGAAATTACCGATAATTGGTTATTTGGACCAAGTGAGGGGGATTGGCTAATAGATAAGGAAAGTATTTTGGCTGTAAAAGAAAAATTACAAAATTCAGATTTTTCTACAGAGCCCTTAGTGAAAAATATTATTCATGTACTTGAATATGCTATAAAAAATGAAAAAACAGTAATTTTTCATTTTTGAGACTAATCCAATTTTTAGTAATATTGATGCAGAGCAAGCAGCATTAGATGCCGCAAACATGGGGAGAAGCTATTCAATTTAGAATTAAAAAACAAATTGAAAATGAACTAGCACCACCAAATTGGTCTACCCAGTTTCCTAATGGTAGTATTTATGATCCTAAGGTAACGAAATGATTATTCAAAATGAATTTAATTTATATCCTAGTAATATGCTTCCTGAAAGGTTTTGTTATCCTGAAAAGTATGTTCGTATCTCTAACGATACATCTTTAATACCTTATATTCAGCCACATAATTTTCACTGGTGGTTTGAGAATTATGGAACAGAAGGGGCAGAAGTAGCTTATATATTTAGAAATTCTATCCTGCCTGATTTAAATCTTATCCCATTCGCTAGTAATGGAGAATGGGAAGCTTATTTTGATGGTAATGATGTAACAGGAAATCCTAGGGTTATTGTCATTAATTTAGATAATATAGAAAACCATGAATTTTTTAATAGTTTTGAAGAGTGGCTTGAATTAGCAATTAAGGATACTTGGTAAGCAGCTATCTATAAAAGAGATGGGACCATCCTGGATAACTAGGATAAACTCGATTTACTAATTGTTTTAAAATGGAAAAAGAACTTTTATCTCACTGTTGTTAAAACGCCATTCGCACTCCTTTAAATACAGCTCAAAATGCGCTTTGGGAATGCCGTTAAACTTGCGTAAATGACGTTTTGCTTGATTCCAAAAGTTCTCAATTCCATTAATATGGTTTTGTCGTTCGGCAAAATGTGTGCTGTGATTGATACGGAAATGGCTAAATTCGCCCGCATCCAATACATCATAGCCACGATAACAAAATGAGTTTATTTTGTTTATACCGGCTTAGACGACTTTTTCTCATAGGGATAATTCTAACTTAATTTGAATTTCCCTAGTGATCTAGGGCAGCCCCTAAATTAATAAAGCAGCACAACTCCTTTTGCCGATGTTCCGGACTGTCAAACGACTGTTCCTCATGCCACATCTCCATCAAGGTACGGATAACCCGCTCCGCCTTACCGTTGGTCTGCGGACAAGCAAATCGGGCAAGCCTCCAACCAATCCCATTATCATAACAAGCTGCACCGAAAGCATGTTGGACGGCTCTTTATATTACCTATCATTGTCAGAGTAAACGTACTCAATCAGGTACAAGCAGGGGTCGGACAGATGTTCGGTCAGAAACTTGGCAGCACTGTCTGCGGTTTTGTCCGGCAAAATGGCAGAGTATAAAAATCGTCAATAGCGACAAACAGGTAATCTCGTTTATCGGCGGCCTTCTGTCCTTTGAGCAACAACAACCGATCGGTATCAGGATGAACAAAACCTCCCGGGACAACCTGCCTTTTACGGCTTTAAGTGCACGGTAAATAGTGACGCGGCTGACTTAGTGGCAGCATACTGGGGAGGTGAGTGTTTTTGTGTATATTTTTATTTTGGTATTCCCTTAGAAATACTGTAAACAACGCTACCGGACGGCCTGCAGGGCTTCGCGCACGCCGGCTTTGAGTTCTGCGCCGAAGCGTCTGCCCAAGATTCTGCCGAAATCGTCCTTCGGAGTGTAATCCACCACATCGGGGGCTTTGACCACGTCTCGCGCCACGCTGTAAATATTGCCGAGTCCGTCCACCAGCCCGACTTTCAGCGCATCCGCGCCTGTGTACACGCGACCGCTGAACACGTCGGGATATTGTCGGAATTTGAGGCGGCCGCCGCGTCCGGTTTTGACGGCTTTGATGAACTCGCCGTGTATGCCGGTCAGCATTTCTTCCCAGATTTTTGACTGTTCGGGCGTTTCGGGCGAAAACGGATCGCCCATGCCTTTGTTGCTGCCTGCAATTTTAACCCTGCGTTTCACGCCGATTTTTTCCATCAGGCCGGTCGCGTCGAAACTGCTGCCGATAACGCCGATGCTGCCGACGATGCTGGACGGGTCGGCATAGATTTTGTCCGCCGCCGCCGCGATGTAGTAGCAGCCGGACGCGCACATATCTTCCGCCACGAGATAAACGGGAATGCCGGGGTGCTGCGCCTTCAGACGGCGTATTTCTTCAAAAGCGGTGTTGGAGACGACGGGCGAACCGCCGGGGCTGTTGGCGCGGATGACGATGGCTTTTGCCTGCGGGTTTTTGTAGGCGGCCTCCATACCGTCTTTGAGTTTTTTGACCTGGTCTTCTACACCGTTGCCGATTTCGCCGTACAGGTTGACGACTGCGGTATGCGGCGTGTTGCCCGCCAACTGCAATGCGGCTTCGTCTTTTCGGAAAATACCGGCAAGCAGGGCAACCAGAATCAGGGTGCTGACGGCGCGCCAGATGTTTTTCCACATCCGCTCCCTGCGCCTGTCCCGATAGGCGGACAGCAGCACTTCGCGCATGATGTCGCGCTCCCATAAGGTTTCCCCCGCATTTTTTGCTTCGGGTGCTTCGTTTTCTCTTCTGATTCGGTATTGCATGGTTTTCCTTAAATATCGTCCGATTTGGGCAAACGGTTTTCAGTTTACCCGATTTTTCAGCTCTGCTCCCAATCCGTCCAAGCTGTGCAACACTTCCGCCCACGCCGCGTCCAAAAGGTTGACGGCTTCTCCTTCGGCTTTGATGCCGAACTCGATATGCGGCCTGACTGCCGTTCCGTCCGCATTGCTCCAGCCGACGCTGGGCAGGCTGTAAGAACGCACGCCGGGATAAGTTTGCTCGATATGCTCCATAATCGGCGTAATGCGCGATTCGGGCTGCTCGAACACATACACGCTGCGGCTGCCGCGTTCGGTTTGGTTGAAGCGGCCGGCGTAATAAGTATCCAAAACCCATTCCGCCATCGGGTGCGCCATCACGGGAAAGCCGGGGAAGAAATAATGCTCGCGGATGGAAAATCCGGCGATGTTGTTAAACGGATTGGGCACCAATTCCGCGCCTTCGGGAAAATCTGCCATTTTCAGACGTTGGGCGTGTTCCAGCGAATCAAGCGGCTCGCCGCGTTTCAGGGTTACGCCTTCGATAAACCCGGCGGCTTGCGCGTGGCGGACGACGGGCAAATCCAAAGCAACCGCTGCGGCTTGACGCGTGTGGTCGTCGGGCGTGGCGCCGATGCCGCCGGTAACAAACGTCGGTATGCCGTCTGAAAAGCTGCGGCGCAGTTGCCTGACCAGCAAATCGGGTTCGTCGGGCAGATATTGCACCTGATTGAGCTTCAGCCCTTTGGATTCGAGCAGGGATTTGAAAAAGGCGAAATGCTTGTCTTGGCGGCTGCCGTGTAAGATTTCGTCGCCGATGATGATGAGGTTGAACGCATTCATAATGTTTTCGGTTTTAAATACCGCCTGAAACGGCGGAATACCCGTTCAGACGGCATGATGGCTGACAATATTTCCTATTTATAAGATAATGGCTTTGATTTTTCAAGCTATCGAGGATTTTTTCATGAGCCAAAACCATACTATTTTACAAAATCTCCCCATCGGTCAAAAAGTCGGCATCGCCTTCTCCGGCGGACTTGATACCTCCGCCGCGCTGTTGTGGATGAAACTCAAAGGCGCGCTGCCTTATGCCTACACTGCCAACCTCGGCCAGCCCGACGAAGACGACTACAATGCCATTCCCAAAAAAGCAATGGAATACGGTGCGGAAAACGCCCGCCTGATCGACTGCCGCGCGCAGTTGGCACACGAAGGCATCGCCGCCATCCAATGCGGCGCGTTCCACGTTTCCACCGGCGGCATCGCCTATTTCAACACCACGCCTCTGGGTCGCGCCGTAACCGGCACGATGCTCGTTTCCGCCATGAAAGAAGACGTCGTCAACATTTGGGGCGACGGCAGCACCTACAAAGGCAACGACATCGAGCGTTTCTACCGCTACGGTTTGCTTACCAATCCCGCGCTGAAAATCTACAAACCCTGGCTCGACCAACAATTTATCGACGAACTCGGCGGCCGCCACGAAATGAGCGAATTTCTGATTGCCAACGGCTTCAACTACAAAATGTCGGTGGAAAAAGCCTACTCCACCGATTCCAATATGCTCGGCGCGACCCACGAAGCCAAAGACTTGGAATTTTTGAACTCGGGCATCAAAATCGTCAAACCCATTATGGGCGTTGCCTTCTGGGATGAAAACGTCGAAGTCAAACCCGAAGAAGTCAGCGTGCGCTTTGAAGAAGGCGTGCCGGTTGCATTGAACGGCAAAGAATACGCCGACCCCGTCGAACTCTTCCTCGAAGCCAACCGCATCGGCGGCCGTCACAGTCTAGGTATGAGCGACCAAATCGAAAACCGCATCATCGAAGCCAAATCGCGCGGCATCTACGAAGCCCCGGGTATGGCGTTGTTCCACATCGCCTACGAACGCTTGGTAACCGGCATCCACAACGAAGACACCATCGAACAATACCGCATCAACGGCCTGCGCCTCGGCCGCCTGCTCTACCAAGGCCGCTGGTTCGACAGTCAGGCACTGATGTTGCGCGAAACCGCCCAACGCTGGGTCGCCAAAGCCGTTACCGGCGAAGTTACCCTCGAACTGAGGCGCGGCAACGACTACTCGATTCTGAACACCGAATCGCCCAACCTGACCTACCAACCTGAACGCCTGAGTATGGAAAAAGTCGAAGATGCAGCGTTTACCCCGCTCGACCGCATCGGACAGCTCACGATGCGCAACCTCGACATCACCGACACCCGCGCCAAACTGGGTATCTACTCGCAAAGCGGTTTGTTGGCATTGGGCGAAGGCTCGGTATTGCCGCAGTTGGGCAATAAGAAATAAGGTTTGCTGTTTTGCATCATTAGCAACTTAAGGGGTCGTCTGAAAAGATGATCCCTTATGTTAAAAGGAATCCTATGAAAGAATACAAAGTCATCATTTATCAGGAAAGCCTGTTGTCCAGCCTGTTTTTCGGCGCGGCAAAGGTCAACCCCGTCAATTTCAGCGCGTTCCTCAACAAACAAACCCCCGAAGGCTGGCGGGTCGTAACGATGGAAAAAGATTTGCGCCGTATGCTGTTGTTTTTCAAACGCGAAGCCTACGTCGTCATTTTGGAGCGGGACCGTGTTTAAGCTCGGCGTTTATGCCTGTCTCGGACTATTTGCCGGCTGGGTGCTGCTGCTGATTGTGCAACTTTGGTTTTCTTTTCTCGAAGCCGAATTGTTCTTCAAAATCACACTGACTATGGCAGGGCTGTTTGTCATCATCCTCGCCGCCTTGCTGGTATGCGGCCAGTATTTTTCCGAAAAGAAAATGAAAGACAACGGGTTTATCAACTGATGAGGACTTGAACCGGATCGCGACCCAACATCACAATGCCGTCTGAACGCCCCCGCTTCAGACGGCATCAGCATCAATCCTGCTCTTTTTTGCCGGCAAACACGCCGAATCCGCCCTTTTCCGCATCTGTCGGGCGATAGCTGTATTTCCCCGCCACTTCCTCGCCGGCCGGGCCGTAAAACCTTCCGGAAACATCCCCGCCGCCATTTTCCGTCCAAGTCCCCTTAAAGCCGTTTCCATCGATGGCGGCTTTGAATTTTTGCGTACCCATATGCAAATCATCGCCGCTGTCGATAATGCCGTCCACAGATTTGCTGCCGAAATCGACTTTTGCGGCAAACCTGCCTCTAGACGGGTACGGACGGCCGTTTTCCGTATGAAAATGCAGCACTTCGCCGTTGTACACGGCCGTGCCAGCAAGCATTTCGCCTTTTGCCGGTTCGCCTTGCACACGGAGGGCATACGATCCGCCGGACAATTTTTCCGCCCCGTAAGTCAGATACCGGTAATTCCCTTCAGGCGCGAAGATATTGCCGGAATGCCCCGTCAGGCTGACCGCTTCCCCATCGACAATCAGCGTATCCGCCTGATTGACGGGAATCAGCGGCATCTCGGCCGGAAGCGACCTCCTCGACCGTGCAGAACGCCTAAATCGCGCAGATGAAGTGGTTTTAGGTTTGTAAAAAATAATATATTGATTGGTCCCTTTCATCTGTAACTTATCAGCGACAAAGCCAGTAAATTTATCGCTTTTCCCATCTTTCTTGTATTTCTCCATTCGTTCAGATTCACTTAAATTGTCAAATTCTGACTTTGACGGTGCTTCTTCATCCAATAAATTATCGCCATCACAAGAATCGCCTTTACAGTGGGTCAACGTTATATTTTGCGACGGCCCGTCAATCACAACAGAATTGCCCACGTTCGTCCTTCCAAAATCGCCACCGCCATTCGCAGGTGCAGGGTTTGACGCGGGGGCGGAATCTGAAGAACCGGCGGATTGGTTGTTCCCTGTTTGATTTGCGGATTCGGCGGCATTTTGCGGCATATCATTTTGCGTCCCCTCGTCTTTATTTTCGGGATTATCCGCTGTTTCCGCACCGCCATTGCCTGTATTTTCCGCCGAAACTGCCGCCATATCTTGGCCGCCTTGTGCGGATGGCGCGCCCTGTCCTTGAGAACCTGCCTGTGGCGCATCTTCCTTTGCATCTGTCTCTTTTTCAGCAACAACAGGAGCGGCCGGTTTTGACGGCGTGTCCGCCGACTTAACATCGGGCGATCCGCCACCTCCGCCCCCACAGGCTGAAAGGGCAAAAATACAAGCCATTGCAATCACACTGCGTTTAAACATCATCATCTCCTTCATATTCAAGGCAGCCGGTATTGTTTCCGCCATATGCCCATAAAATTGTAAAAATATGCCGGCGGATTCGCATTTGAAGTGCAACTTTCCCT
>NZ_KV815358.1:0-266 GCF_001814225.1 Neisseria sp. HMSC070F02
CCCAATCCCCTCTCCCTGTGGGAGAGGGCTAGGGAGAGGGCGGCAAACCGCAGGTTTGCTTGGGCGGCATTTTCAACGTGCAGGCTGCTTTTCGATTTTTTGCAGCTTCGGTTTTAGCTTCGCAGAAACTCTGCTTCCTTCGAAAGCTCCGTTTTCAGATGACCTTTCAGTTTTCAGTGCACACAGGCTTTGTGAAAGCGTTATCGACTTTGATGTAAGCCTACGGCTTACTGCCCTCTCCCTAACCCTCTCCCACAGGGAGAGGG
>NZ_KV815359.1:0-5856 GCF_001814225.1 Neisseria sp. HMSC070F02
CGGATTAACAAAAATCAGGACAAGGCGACGAAGCGTTTGGCGACTTCGTCCCAGTTGACGATTTCCCAGAAACCTTTCAGGTAGTTGGGACGGCTGTTGCGGTAGTCGATGTAATAGGCGTGTTCCCACACGTCGCAGGTCAGCAGCGGCGTGTTTTCAGTGGTCAGCGGAGTTGCTGCGTTGGAAGTGGAAACCAAATCCAATCCGCCGGCAGGGGTTTTCACCAGCCACGCCCAACCGGAGCCGAACGTACCGGCAGCGCAAGCGGAGAATGCTTCTTGGAATTTCTCGAAGCTGCCCCATTTCGCGTCGATGGCGGCGGCCAGTTCACCGGAAGGTTTGCCTTGACCTTTGGGCGTGAAACCCAGCCAGTAGAAAGTGTGGTTCCAAGTTTGGGCTGCGTTGTTGAACACGCCGCCCGAAGATTTTTTCACAATCTCTTCCAAAGGCAGGTTTTCAAATTCGGTGCCTTTGATTTGATTGTTCAGGTTGGTGATGTAGGTTTGATGGTGTTTGCCGTAGTGGAATTCCAAAGTCTCTTTGCTCAGATGCGGGGACAATGCGTCCAGTTCATAAGGCAGTTGCGGCAGCTTATGTTCCATTTTGTGCTCCTAATATTGTTTTAAATGTTGTATTTTGGCAGTGTTGCTGCAAATAGCTTGGCAGCGCACATATTTTACCTGTTTTGAGGAATGGAAACCAATTAAACCTGCTTTACGCTATAATAGAAGATTGCAATTTCGGCACGACAGATAGGATGTACCATGAACGATTACGCAGCCATGCCGTCTGAAGACCGTGAGGTCGGCGCATTGTCGCTTCCGCCGCACTCAATGGAGGCGGAACAATCCGTTTTGGGCGGGTTGATGCTGGAAAATCCGGCATGGGACAGGATTGCCGATGTGGTTTCGGGAGAGGATTTCTACCGGCATGAACACCGCCTGATTTTCCGTTCCATTGCCAAATTAATCAATGAGAGCCGTCCCGCAGATGTGATTACGGTTCAGGAAGATTTGCAGCGGAACGAAGAATTGGAAGCGGCAGGCGGATTCGAATACCTGATTACGCTGGCGCAAAACACCCCGTCTGCCGCCAACATCCGCCGCTACGCCGAAATCGTGCGCGAGCGTTCCATCATGCGCCAACTCGCCGAAGTGGGGACGGAAATCGCCCGCAGCGCATACAATCCGCAAGGCAGGGACGCGGGGCAGCTTTTGGACGAGGCGGAAAACAAAGTATTCCAAATCGCCGAAAGCACGGCCAAATCCAAGCAGGGCTTTTTGGAGATGCCCGATTTGCTGAAAGAAGTCGTACAGCGCATCGATATGCTCTACTCGCGCGACAATCCCGATGAAGTTACCGGCGTGCCGACGGGGTTCATCGACCTCGACAAAAAAACCTCGGGTCTGCAACCCGGCGACCTGATTATCGTTGCCGGTCGTCCGTCTATGGGTAAGACCGCCTTTTCTATCAATATCGCCGAACACGTTGCCGTAGAAGGCAAGCTGCCCGTTGCCGTCTTTTCGATGGAGATGGGCGGTGCGCAACTGGTCATGCGTATGCTCGGCTCGGTCGGACGGTTGGATCAAAGCGTCCTGAAAACAGGCAGGCTCGAAGACGAACACTGGGGTCGTCTGAATGAAGCAGTCGTCAAACTCTCAGACGCGCCCGTGTACATCGACGAGACCCCGGGTCTGACTGCGCTCGAACTGCGCGCCCGTGCCCGCCGTCTCGCCCGTCAATTTAACAATAAGCTGGGATTAATCGTCATCGACTACCTGCAACTGATGGCGGGATCCGGCCGTTCCGACAACCGTGCTTCGGAGCTTGGCGAAATTTCCCGCTCCCTCAAAGCCCTGGCAAAAGAGTTGCAAGTCCCCATCATCGCCCTGTCGCAACTGAGCCGCACGGTCGAATCGCGTACCGACAAACGCCCGATGATGTCCGACCTTCGCGAGTCCGGCGCAATCGAGCAGGATGCCGACCTGATTATGTTCATGTATCGCGACGAATACTACAACCAAGACTCACCCATGAAAGGCCTTGCCGAATGTATCATCGGCAAACACCGCAACGGTCCCGTCGGTAAAATCTTCCTCACATGGACGGGACAATTCACCAAATTCGACAATGCTGCCTATATTCCCGAGGAGGCAAAGATAGAGGATTAAATGGCTATATAAAAATTTATTAGGCGAAATCAGGCAAAATCGTTTAAAATCATGCTGAGAGATTGCCCTAAAAAATAAAACGCGGTCTTGAGGCATTTTTGCATTCAGCCCGCATATAATTGAAAATATAGTGGATTAACAAAAATCAGGACAAGGCAACGAAGCCGCAGACAGTACAAATAGTACGGAACCGATTCACTTGGTGCTTAGCACCTTTAGAGAATCGTTCTCTTCGAGCTAGGGCGAGGTAACGCCGTACTGGTTTGAATTTAATCCACGATACATTACCAGTTAACGTCCTATGTGTACACGAAAACAACAAGGTTTCACGCTAACAGAGCTGCTCATCGTGATGGTCATTGCAGCCATTATGGCGATGATAGCCCTCCCCAATATGAGCCAATGGATTGCATCCCGCCGCATTGCCAGTCATGCGGAGCGGATTGCCAACCTTTTGCGTTTCTCCAGGGGCGAAGCCGTCCGGCTCAATCTCCCTGTCTATATCTGTCCTGCTCAAGTTAAAAAAGACGGTACGGTCAACAATAAATGTGACTCCGGCAAGAAGGGGCAGGGAATGTTGGCTTTTGGCGATAAGAATGGCAATAAGACATATGACGGCGATACGGCGGATGTTCTTCTCCGCAGTGTGGTATTGAATGATGATATCAATGATAAGCGGATTAATTATGCCTTCAACCATATCGCTTTCGGTCAGACTCAGCCGACCGCTGACCGTGTAGTTTGGACATTCAATCAAAACGGGACGTTTGGTTATACGAAAGACCAGCATCTTACAAAACAATCCAGCTTTTTTTATTCCGACGGTTATATCCAAATCGTGCTGACAGATGCGAGAGCAGTTTCAGATGCCGATAAGAAATTCCGTTCGGCGGTGGTTTTGATTAACAGCAGCGGCAGGGTTGAGGTTTGTCCTAGAAACGATAGGCGTACCGTATGCCAATATAAATGATTGTTTTAGTCGGTTTGGGAAATAAAAAAATGAAGAATAATGATTGCTTCCGCCTGAAAAACCCCCAGTCTGGTATGGCGCTGATAGAAGTCTTGGTCGCTATGCTCGTTCTGACCATCGGTATTTTGGCACTATTGTCTGTTCAGTTGCGGACAGTCGCTTCCGTCAGGGAGGCAGAGACGCAAACCATCGTCAGTCAAATCACGCAAAACCTGATGGAGGGAATGTTGATGAATCCGACCATTGATTCGGACAGCAACAAGAAAAACTATAATCTTTACATGGGAAACCATCATACACTATCAGCTGTGGATGGCGATTTTGCGGTTGATGCCGTGAAAAGCAAGAAGGATTTGGCAAAAGCCCAGTTGGACAGGTTCGGTTATGAATTGAAAAATGCCTTGCCGGATGCGGCAGCCATCTATTACGCCATCTGCAAGGATTCGTTGGGTGTTGCGCCGACATTGTCCGCCGGTAGTACTTTTTCTTCAAATTGCGATGCTAGTGCAAATGGGGATACTTTGATTAAAGTATTGTGGGTAAATGATTCGGCAGGGGATTCGGATATCGCCCATACGAATCTTGAGACGAACGGCAACAATATCGTATATACCTATCAGGCAAGGGTCGGAGGTCGTGAATGAAACGTAAAATGCTAAACGTACCAAAAGGCAATTATGATGGTATGAAGGGTTTTACCATTATTGAATTTTTGGTTGCGGGCATGCTCAGTATGATTGTCCTGATGGCGGTCGGATCGAGTTACTTCACATCCCGGAAATTAAATGATGCGGCAAACGAGCGTCTTTCCGTGCAACAGGATTTGCGGAATGCGGCAACATTGATTGTCCGCGATGCGAGAATGGCGGGCGGCTTCGGTTGTTTCAATATGTCCGAGCATCCTGCAACTGATGTTATTTTCGATACGACGCAACAAAATTCTCCTTTTTCCTTAAAAAGGAACAGTACAAATAAACTTATCCCCATAACGGAATCTTCAAATATCAATTATCAGAATTTTTTCCAGGTTGGTAGCGCATTGATTTTTCAATACGGAATCGATGATCTTGATGCGAGTGCTGAGACTGTTGTAGTCAGCAGCTGTTCCAAAATAGCAAAACTGGGTAAGAAAATATCTACCTTGCAAGAAGCAAAGAGTGCATTACAGATTACTAATGATGATAAACAAAATGGAAATATCACCCGTCAAAGGCATGTGGTCAATGCCTATGCGGTCGGCAGGATTGCCGGTGAGGAAGGTTTGTTCCGCTTCCAATTGGATGATAAGGGCAAGTGGGGTAATCCTCAGTTGCTCGCGAAAAAGATTAGACATATGAAAGTGCAGTATATCTATGTTTCCGACTGTCCTGAAGATGACGATGCCGGCAAAGAGGAAAAATTCAAATATACGGGTACATTCGACAGCTCCACAAATGCTGTTACGCCCGCCGGGGTGGAGGTTTTATTGAGTAGCGGTACTGATACCAAGATTGCCGCTTCTTCAGACAATCATATTTATGCTTACCGTATCGATGCGACAATACGCGGGGGAAATGTATGCGCAAACAGAACACTTTGACGGGAATCCCGACTTCTGACGGACAGAGGGGGTTTGCACTGTTTATCGTGCTGATGGTGATGATCGTCGTGGCTTTTTTGGTTGTAACTGCCGCGCAGTCTTACAATACCGAGCAGCGGATCAGTGCCAACGAATCAGACAGGAAATTGGCTTTGTCTTTGGCCGAGGCGGCTTTGCGGGAAGGCGAACTTCAGGTTTTGGATTTGGAATATGATACGGACAGTAAGGTTACATTTAGCGAAAACTGTGGAAAAGGTCTGTGTACCGCAGTGAATGTGCGGACAAATAATGATAATGAAGAGGCTTTTGACAATATCGTGGTGCAAGGCAAGCCCACCGTTGAGGCGGTGAAGCGTTCTTGCACTGCAAAATCTACAGGCCTGTGCATTGACAATAAAGGGATGGAATATAAGAAAGGCAAGGGAAGCGTCAGCAAACCACCACGCTATATTATCGAATATTTGGGCGTGAAGAACGGAGAAAATGTTTATCGGGTTACTGCCAAGGCTTGGGGTAAGAATGCCAATACCTTGGTCGTCCTTCAATCTTATGTAAGCAATAATGATGAGTAATAAAATGGAACAAAAAGGGTTTACATTGATTGAGATGATGATAGTCGTCGCGATACTCGGCATCATCAGCGTCATTGCCATACCTTCTTATCAAAGTTATATTGAAAAAGGCTATCAGTCCCAGCTTTATACGGAGATGGTCGGTATCAACAATACTGTCAAACAGTTTATTTTGAAAAATCCCCTGGACGATAATCAGACCATCAAGCGCAAACTGGAAATATTTGTCTCAGGCTATAAGATGAATCCGAAAATTGCCAAAAAATATAGTGTTTCGGTAAGGTTTGTCGATAAGGAAAAATCAAGGGCATACAGCTTGGTCGGCGTTCCGAAGGCGGGGACGGGTTATACTTTGTCGGTATGGATGAACAGCGTGGGCGACGGATACAAATGCCGTGATAAGGCTTCTGCCGAAGCCTATTCGGAGACCTTGTCCGCAGATGCCGGCTGTGAAGCCTTCTCTAATCGTAAAAAATAAGGTTGTTTTGCCGATGCCGTCTGAAAATCAATGTTCAGACGGCATTTTTATGGGTATAGTGGATTAACAAAAATCAGGACAAGGCG
>NZ_KV815360.1:0-18299 GCF_001814225.1 Neisseria sp. HMSC070F02
CCTTGTCCTGATTTTTGTTAATCCACTATAAAAAATATTTCCCTCAAGCAATGCGGCGGCACCAATGCCTGATTAAAACACAACCGGCGTTTTCGGCATATATGCAAAAACGCATTTTCCGGCACGGCGTTACACCGATACCGAAAAATGCGTCTGAATGTTTCGACAATCCGATTAAAGCATTATGCCAAATCTGCAAAAAGTGGCGTAGAGAGATAGCGTTCGCCATAAGAAGGCAGCAGCACGACTATCAGCTTGCCTTCGTTTTCAGGCTGTTTGGCAAGCTGCAACGCACTCCAAACCGCCGCACCGGAAGAAATACCCACCAAAATGCCTTCTTTTTCCGCCATTGCGCGGGCGGTTTCAAAAGCCGCTTCGTTCGACACTTTGGTAATGCTGTCGTAAATTTTGGTATTCAAAACGGTCGGAATAAAGCCTGCGCCGATGCCTTGAATCGGGTGCGGGCCTTTTTCGCCGCCGCTCAATACGGGTGAAGCTTCAGGCTCGACGGCAACCACTTTAACTTCGGGTTTGTATTTTTTCAACACTTCGCCCACGCCGGTAATCGTACCGCCCGTGCCGACGCCGGCAACGAAGACATCGACTTTGCCGTCCGTATCCCGCCAAATTTCCTCGGCGGTTGTTTTGCGGTGGACTTCGGGGTTTGCCTCATTGTCGAACTGGCGCGGCATAAAATAAGTGTCGGGATGCGCGTCCACCAAGGATTTCGCTTTGGCAATCGCGCCCGCCATACCTTCGGCGGCAGGGGTCAGAATCAGCTCCGCACCAAACGCGCGCAACAGCATTTTGCGCTCCTTACTCATGCTTTCCGGCATGGTAATCGCCAGCTTGTAGCCGCGTGCGGCACATACCATTGCCAAACCGACACCCGTATTGCCGCTGGTTGCTTCGACAATGACGGTGTTTTTGTTGATTTTGCCCGCTTTTTCGGCACCCTCGATCATTGCTTCGGCAATGCGGTCTTTGACGCTGCTGCCTGGATTGAAAAATTCCAGTTTCACGGCAACCTCCGCCTTCAAACCTTCGGTCAGACGGTTCAGTTTGACCAAAGGCGTGTTGCCGATTAGTTCGGTGATGCTGTTTGCAATTTTCATCTTCTGCTCCTGAATAATAAGGTTTCGACAGTAAGGCGCAATCCCCATAGGCATCCTGTCCGATTGCAGGGGATTTGCGCCGAAACATAAACAAATTTCGGATATGGCTTTATCCTAAACCTATGCCGCCTAAAAAACCAATATCCAAAATTTCTTTCTTTATAACTTTTTGTTCCGATACGGCCGCACCGTATTATCTTCCAATTTCTGAAAGCAGCAGCACCAGTACCGAGACCTGCATCAACGCTGCCGTCAACCCGCCGAGTCGCAGCTGCGAGCCGCCGAACGTTGACGGCGGCTGCCGGTCTATACCGCAGCGGTGGACATAGGCAACCGCCATCAGCACAAACTGCAACACGAACCAATAAACCGGCTTCAGCGCATAAAGTTTGAGCAGTGCCGCAAACACAAACACTTGAACCGTTCCCGAAAAGCAATAATGCACCAACGCACATATTCCGACAAAAGCAAGCGTCATCGATACATTACTGACGGCAAACAGCCCGAGCAGAGGATGTTCGGGGTCTGCCTGCCATCCGTTTCCATCCGTTTTCCGGTTCCAATGCCCGATGAAAAAAAATATGCTGCCCAAAGTCAGGTAAAAATGGGGGATGAACAAGGGCGCGGCGCGGGTCATTCCCCATATGCCGGGCATCAGCTTTGCCCCCAAAACCGATATGCCCAGCCACAGCATAATACTCGCCCAAAACCATTGCAACATTCCTGCGCGGAATATCAGAAACAGAAAAACCGCCGCATACAGTAAGGCAGACAAAAAATCCAAATGCAGCAAAATCATGAATACGCCAACTCGCCTTCAAACACCGTTTCCGCAGGGCCGGTCATCATCACATCGCCGCCGCAGGCCCATTCGATATATAAAGTTCCGCCCGGCAAAATCACCTCTACCGTTTTCCCTTCATCCAACAACCCCAGACGGATACCCGCCACCACAGCCGCACACGCGCCCGTACCGCACGCTTGGGTTTCGCCCACGCCGCGCTCGAACACGCGCAAACGAATCGCGGTTCGGCTGACAATCTGCATAAAGCCGACGTTGACGCGTTCGGGAAACTGCCTGTGCGGTTCGATAAGCGAACCGGTTTCGCGCACCGGCGCGCATTCCACGTCATCGACCACAATCACCGCATGGGGGTTGCCCATATTGACGCAGCTGACAGGCTGAATGCCAGATTCGAGATGCACCCCGTAAATACAGGCATCATCCCCCTCGCCCGATTCGGGGACAAACGGTATTTCAGACGGCATAAACTTCGGTTTGCCCATATTGACCGTAACCATACCGTTATCGGACAATTTCGGAAAAATAACGCCATTTGCCGTTTCAACACAAATTTCTTTCTTATCGGTCAAACCCTTGTCTGCAACAAAACGGGCAAAACAACGCGCTCCGTTGCCGCATTGCCCGACCTCGCTGCCGTCGGCATTGAAAATACGGTAACGGAAATCCACGCCTTCGGTTTCCGAACGCCCGACCACCAAAAGCTGGTCGAAGCCCACGCCCCGGAAACGGTCCGCCCATGCCGCAATCGGCGCGTCCTCGGGGGTAAAATCCTGACTGACCGCGTCAATCACCATAAAATCGTTGCCCAAACCGTGCATTTTGGTAAATTTCAAAGTGTTCATATTGTTCCGAAATCCCGTATCGTCTGTTGCTTCCGAATCCGAAATCCCCCGCACCGAAGGGAAATGCTTCCATCTCCCGCCGCCTGAGGATTAAAATCAGCCATTATACTGTTTGTTACCCCTTACAAGAAACACCATGTTCCGCATATTACTGTTGCTTTTCCCTTGTGCAATCCTTGCCGCCTGCACCCGAAACATACCGGCAAACCCGGCCGTTTCAAATTGCGCGCATCTTCAAAACCGCACCATCCTGTATTTTGACGCACACGGCAAACCCGCCGACGGCGCAGTAAAGGGCGGATTTTACAAAATTATCGAAATACAGGGTGCAAACTGCATCCTTATTCAAGACTTTAACAGCACGGGCAATGCCCTCGGCGGATCCTATGTGCCGGACTGCCGCAAATCATCCCTTTCACCGAAAAATATCTGACTTCAAACTGCCTATGAACCACGACATCACTTTCCTCACCCTGTTCCTACTCGGTTTCTTCGGCGGAACGCACTGCATCGGTATGTGCGGCGGATTAAGCAGCGCGTTTGCGCTCCAACTCCCCCCGCATATCAACCGCTTTTGGCTGATCCTGCTGCTTAACACAGGACGGGTAAGCAGCTATACGGCAATCGGCCTGATACTCGGATTAATCGGACAGGTCGGCGTTTCACTCGACCAAACCCGCGTCCTGCAGAATATTTTATACACGGCCGCCAACCTCCTGCTGCTCTTTTTGGGCTTATACTTGAGCGGTATTTCTTCCTTGGCGGCAAAAATCGAGAAAATCGGCAAACCGATATGGCGGAACCTGAACCCGATACTCAACCGGCTGTTACCCATAAAATCCATACCCGCCTGCCTTGCGGTCGGAATATTATGGGGCTGGCTGCCGTGCGGACTGGTTTACAGCGCGTCGCTTTACGCGCTGGGAAGCGGTAGTGCGGCAACGGGCGGGTTATATATGCTTGCCTTTGCACTGGGTACGCTGCCCAATCTTTTGGCAATCGGCATTTTTTCCCTGCAACTGAAAAAAATCATGCAAAACCGATATATCCGCCTGTGTACGGGATTATCCGTATCATTATGGGCATTATGGAAACTTGCCGTCCTGTGGCTGTAAGCCCCATTCATTCCCGATACCCGTAAAAAATACCGTCTGAAACCTGTTCAGACGGCACTTTCACCCTAAGCGTTACTCGGCGGCATTTTCCTCACGGGCAGGCGCGTCCAGCAGGGCTTTGATGGACAGACGGACACGGCCTCTGTCGTCCACTTCCAATGCTTTCACGTTCACCACCTGACCGACTTTCAGGTAGTCGCCGACATTGCGTACGCGCTCGTGGGCGATTTGGCTGATGTGTACCAAACCGTCTTTGCCCGGCATCACGCTGACAATCGCGCCGACGTTGTTGTCGAGGATTTTCACCACAGTGCCTTCATACACTTTGCCCACTTCCACTTCGGCAGTAATCTGCTCGATGCGTTTTTTCGCCGCATCGCCGGCTTCTTGAGTGGTCGCGGCAATGGTAATCGTACCGTCTTCGGCAATATTGATTTCCGTACCGGTTTCAGCGGTAATCGAACGGATGGTTTCGCCACCTTTACCGATAACTTCGCGGATTTTGTCTTGGTTGATTTTCATCGTAAACAAACGCGGCGCGTGTGCGGACAACTCTTGCGGGCCCGCAACGGCGGCTTTCATCTGATCCAAGATGTGCAGACGCGCTTCTTTGGCCTGTGCCAAAGCGATTTGCATAATTTCTTTGGTAATGCCTTGGATTTTGATGTCCATTTGCAGCGCGGTAACACCTTCGGTCGTACCGGCCACTTTAAAGTCCATATCGCCCAAGTGGTCTTCGTCGCCCAAAATGTCGGTCAGGACGGCAAATTTGTTGCCTTCCAGAATCAGACCCATCGCGATACCGGCAACGTGTGCTTTCAAAGGCACGCCGGCAGACAGCAGGCTCAAACAGCCGCCGCAGACGGAAGCCATAGAGGAAGAGCCGTTAGATTCGGTAATTTCGGAGACCACGCGCATGGTGTAGCTGAAATCTTCAGGTTTCGGCAATACGGCCAACAATGCACGTTTAGCCAAACGACCGTGACCGATTTCACGGCGTTTCGGCGCGCCCATGCGGCCCACTTCGCCGGTAGAGTACGGCGGAAAGTTGTAGTGCAGCATAAAGCGGTCGGTGTATTCGCCGGACAGCGCGTCGATGATTTGCTCGTCGCGCGAAGTACCCAAAGTCGCTACGGCAAGGGCTTGGGTTTCGCCACGGGTAAACAATGCGGAACCGTGCGTGCGCGGCAATACGCCGGTTTGGATGTTCAGCGGACGGACGGTGCGGGTGTCGCGGCCGTCGATGCGCGGTTGGCCGTCCAAAATTTGGCTGCGGACGACATCGGCTTCCAAGTGTTTGAAAATGCCTTTGATTTCGTTGGCTGCCAGCGTGTCGGTTTCTTCGGTAATCAAGGCTTCTTTTACCGCACTCCAAGCTTCGTCCAATTTGGCAGAACGCGCTTGTTTTTGACGGATTTTGAACGCTTCTTTAATGGTTTCGCCGGCAATCCCGCGGACTTTGGCAACCAGTTCCTCATTGGTTTCAGGTGCTTTCCAATCCCAAACTTCCGGATTGACTTCGTCGGCAAATTCATTGATTGCATTGATGGCAACCTGCATTTGATCGTGGCCGTAAACCACCGCGCCCAGCATCACGTCTTCGGGCAGGATTTTGGCTTCGGATTCCACCATCAACACGGCTTTGGAAGTACCGGCGACCACCAAGTCCAATTGCGATTTCGCCAATTCGGCTTTAGTCGGGTTCAAAACGTACACGCCGTTTACATAACCGACGCGTGCCGCGCCGATCGGGCCGGCAAACGGTACGCCGCTCAACACCAGCGCGGCAGACGCGCCCAACATTGCAGGAATATCAGAATCGATTTCAGGATCGACGGACACGACCATCGCTACGATTTGGATGTCGTGGTAGAAACCTTCAGGGAACAGCGGACGAATCGGACGGTCGATCAGACGGCTGGTCAGGATTTCTTTTTCGCTTTGTTTGCCTTCGCGTTTGAAGAAACCGCCGGGAATTTTGCCTGCGGCGTAAGTGCGCTCGAGGTAATCGACAGTCAGAGGGAAGAAGTCTTGGCCTTCTTTCACTTCTTTGTTGGTGGTAACGGCAACCAAAACCACGGTGTCGCCCATAGAGACTTTAACGGCAGCGGCGGCTTGGCGGGCAATTTCGCCGGTTTCCAAAGTAACGGTGTGGTTGCCGTATTGGAAAGTTTTAACGTGTTTGTCGAACATTATTGTTCCTTTCAAAATACCGCACTGCTAAAACACTAATAATGCACACTAAAATCCGAATGTGCATAGTTAGGGTTTCAGACCGTGCGGCAGGTTGTAAACAAGCTTTCAGACGACATTTCGGACGCTGAAAGCAATTCCAAATTATAAAGGCAACCATCATTAAAATCCAGTATTGATACAATAAAAAGGCCGTCTGAACCATATTTCTTTCAGACGGCCTTCAAACTTAAAAATCAATCCTGAGTCAGCAAAGTCAATGCTTCCCGATACTTCTCGACAGTTTTCTGAATCACATCGGCAGGCACTTTCGGCGCAGGGGCTTTTTTGTTCCAACCGCTTTGTTCCAGCCAGTCGCGGACGAATTGTTTGTCAAAAGACGGCGGATTGGTGCCGACTTTGTATTGGTCGGCAGGCCAAAAACGGCTCGAATCGGGAGTCAATACCTCATCCATCAGCGTCAGCGTACCGTTTGTATCCAAACCGAATTCAAATTTGGTATCGCAAATGATGATGCCGCGCGATTTGGCATATTCCGCCGCTTCTGTATAAAGCTGAATCGCTTTGGCGCGCACTTCCGCCGCCAATTCTTTTCCGATAATGCGTTCGCATTCTTCAAAGCTGATGTTTTCATCGTGATCGCCGACTGCGGCTTTGGTTGAGGGCGTAAAAATCACTTCAGGCAGTTGTTGCGCTTCCTGCATACCTTCAGGCAGTTGAATACCGCAAACCGAGCCGGTTTTTTGATAATCTTTCCAACCGCTGCCTGCCAGATAACCACGCACAATCGCCTCTACTTTCACCGGAGTGAGCTTTTTAGCCACGACGGCGCGTTTCTCTAAAGCTTTGGCTTCGTTTTCAGGCAAAACATCGTAAACCGTTTGACCGGTAAAGTGGTTGGGCATAATATGCACCAGTTTTTTAAACCAAAAATTGGAAATCTGCGTCAGAATCTCCCCTTTGCTCGGAATCGGGTCGTCCAAAATCACATCGAATGCAGACAGGCGGTCGGAAGCGACCATCAGCATACGTTTATCGTCGATTTCATATAAATCGCGCACTTTTCCAAAATAGATCTTTACCAAACCAATCTCACTCATTTCGCCCCCCCTGAAAATATCTTGAAAATACCGACCCGACACCCGACAGGTTTGAATCACAAACCAATATTCTAGCCGAAGTCGGCGCAAAACAATACCCATGGCACAAAAAACCAACCCGTCAACCGTCGGCAAAGTTTTGGCACTATAATACCGACAGCAAGTCCTACAATACACTTTTACCAAAGGAAATACCTCATGAGAATCCTATTGACAGGCTCGAAAAGCCAACTGGCACGCTGCCTGCGCGACCGTCTTCCGGAAGACTGGGAAACCATTGCGACGGATTCCGCATCCCTAGACATTACCGATGCCGATGCCGTCTGCAACATGGTCAAAAGTTTCCAACCCGACGCCATTGTCAACACGGCTGCCTATACTGCCGTCGACAAAGCGGAAGGCGATGCGGCAGCGGCATTTGCCGTCAATGCTTCCGCCGTTTACAACCTTGCCTTGTCAGCACATCGCGCCCATGCCCGATTCATCCACATCTCAACCGACTATATCTTTGACGGTAAAGGGAAAAGACCCTATCAGGAAAGCGACTTTACCAATCCTTCCAATGTATACGGACAATCCAAAACCGCAGGCGAGCTGCTCGCACTGTCTGCCAATCCCGACAGCCTTATCCTGCGGACTTCTTGGCTGTTTAGCGAATACGGGGACAACTTTGTCCGCACGATGCTGAACCTTGCACGGGAACGTTCCCCGCTGTCCGCCGTCCACAACCAAATCGGCTGCCCGACCTATGCCGGCGATTTAGCTGCCGCCATCATCCGCCTTTTGCAGCAAACGTCGCCCGTGCGCGGCATTTACCACTACGCCGGCGGCAAATCCGTATCCTGGTACGAATTTGCCCAACATATTTTCCAAGCGGCATCGCAACAGCAGACATCCTTCCCCGTTCCCGAATTGACTGCCGTTTCAGACAAGGAATATCCGACCGCCGCCCCCAGGCCCGCATACAGCATTTTGGACTGCCGCAAAATCGAAAACGACTTCAGCATCAAACCGTCAGACTGGCAAAAAGCCCTTGCACAGGTCGTTTCCAAGCTGCTCTGATGCCGCCCGCCTCTCCGTTTCCGCCGTCAAGCACCGCCTTGGCGGTTTTCTTATATAGTGGATTAACAAAAACCAGTACGGCGTTGCCTCGCCTTAGCTCAAAGAGAACGATTCTCTAAGGTGCTGAAGCACCAAGTGAGTCGGTTCCGTACCATAGTGGATTAACAAAAACCAGTACAGCGTTGCCTCGCCTTGCCGTACTATCTGTACTGTCTGCGGCTTCGTCGCCTTGTCCTGATTTAAATTTAATCCACTATAATATCTACCGATTACACAAACACATATCATCTTTACACAATCATGCTTCCATCAACAGTAAAACATGATATGATTGCCAACAATAACATCTCACAATAAATTTTCTAATTTTTATTGAAAAAATCAATAAATAAGAATTCTCCCAACCGACAAATAAAATAAAGAAAGGGTTAATATGCAACATCGAAGAAGACTAGCAATTTACCAAGCATCCAAACGTGCTTCCTTTACCGGCAGGTCATCAGCCCCGCAAAAACGTAAAGAACGTTAATTTGAAAAAAATGCCGTCTGAAGTCCTGCTTCAGACGGCATTTTTTTACCGTTCGAGAAACTGTTTCAACCTGTCCTCATCCAAAAACCAGTGGCAGATTTCCTCATCTCCCGCCAACAAAACGGGAACCAGCTCATTGTATTTTTCTTCCAAAACAGGATTTTCATCCACATCGACCACTTCCAGCCCGAACCCGTATTCATTTTGAAAAGGTTTGAGTGCATCGCGCATTTTGTGGCACAAGCTGCAATATTCACGAAACATCAAGGTCAATTTCATCCGCGTTTCCTTATCTGTCAATTTGCACACGCCAAAGCCTTAGACGCAGCAGAATCATGGTCTATTTGGGAAAAAACAATGTTTTCAAGGAAGATGATACTCAAGTCCTGCCAAAAACAGCAAAAATGCCGTCTGAACAGTTCAGACGGCATTTCCAAAACCGTTTTACGCTTGAACATTGATACCCGCCGTAACCGTCGGTTGCGCATTGTGCGCCGTCAGAAACGAAGCGGCAAGCTCCCCACAGCAGCCGCAGCAGCTCGCTACGCCCAATTGCGACTGCAAATCGCCCATTGTGGTCGCGCCGGCGGCGATGGTTTCCTTGATTTGATGGTCGGTAACGGCATTGCAGATGCAGACAAACATTTTGTGCTCCGTGTGTTCTCAAACTATCGTACCGATAGCGGCTTTTATTATCGTATGCGAATATAAATAAAAACGGTTCGCATTGCAAGGTCGGTATACACGGTTTGTCTTGGTAATTTTTTATCAAGTTTGCATTTTCGATTGATTTCTTATTAAACCAAAGTAGAAGCCTCAGTTTCGGGAATGGTGTTCCTTCACTACACCCTGCAACCATACGTTGGCAACATGGGTATAAATCTGCGTCGTATTCAAATCGGCATGTCCCAACATATCCTGAACCACGCGCAAATCCAAGCCGTGCCGCACCAGATGCGTGGCAAAGGCGTGGCGCAGGCTGTGCGGGCTGATGTGCCCGATGCCTGCCTGACTTGCATATTCTTTGACAATCATCCATGCCAACTGACGGGAAATGCCCGTCTTTTTCTGACTGACAAACAATGCGTCGCAATTCCTGCCTTTCAGCAGAAGTGGGCGTGCCTCCGTATAATAGCGTTCCACCCAATACGCCGACTCCTGCCCCATCGGGACCATCCTCTGCTTATCACCCTTTCCCAGCGCGGTAATACAGCCCCTGTCCAAATCCACATTGCCGAAGTTCAGCCCGACCGCCTCGCTGACGCGCAAGCCGGTCGCGTACATCAATTCGAGCAAAGCCTTATCCCGCAAACCGTGCGGCGTGTCGGTATCCGGGGCGGCAAGCAGTCGGGAAATCTGCTGCTCGGTGATCAGGGTCGGAATATTCTTGTCGATTTTGGGCGGTTTCAGCAGGCAGGTGGGATTGTCCGTCCTTATGCCTTCACGCTCCATCCATATATACAGGCGTTTGCACGCCGATAATGCGCGCGCCTGCGAACTCCGTTGCTCTCCGTCAACATAAACCGCCGCCGCCAAATCCGCTTCGTCCGCATCCTTCAGCGTTCTGCCCGATTGGGACAGGCGGCGGGCGATTTTTTCCAAATCGCGCCGGTAACCGTTTAAAGTATTCTGACTGAGCCGCCTGTCCAACCACAGCGTTTCAAGCAGCCTGTCGATCAAACCTTCTTCCATACCGTTCCAAACAAATGCCGTCTGAATCTTCTTCAGACTGCATGGTTCACATTATCGGGAAAGCGTTTCCAATACTTCCTGCGCGTGACCCGCCACTTTGACTTTCCGCCATTCATGGGCGATTTCTCCATCCTTATTCAAGACGAACGTACTGCGCTCGATACCTAACGACTCTTTCCCGTACAGTTTCTTCAATTTGATGACATCAAACAGGCGGCACACTGTTTCATCCTTGTCACTCAACAGCTCGAACCGGAAACCCTGCTTGGCGCAAAAATTCTGATGCGCCTTTACGCCGTCGCGGGAAATACCGACCACGGTATAACCCAATGCCTCAAACTGTTCCAAACGCGCATTGAAATCCAAGCCTTCCGTCGTACAGCCAGGCGTACTGTCTTTCGGATAAAAATACACGACCAAAGGCAGATGTTCTGCCGAATGAAAATCCGCACCGCTGCTCGAAGGCAGGGTAAATTCATATTTCACATCCATAGTCCTACTCCCGATATTCCCATTATTCAAAACGGCACGCAGACGCACCGCCGCAATTGCCAAACCAACCCCGATTCTACCGCCCCAAAGGACAAGGATTCAACCGCCGGAAACATCCAAACCGACACACGACGGCATGAAAAATATCCATGTCAAACCACAAAATATGTTCCGATTTAAAAACAGAATGTTATAAAACCCAATCCCCAAAACACAACAAGACCGCCCGCCTACGGGCAGTCTCCTGTCAGACGACATACTTTACAGATGGCTGTTTTTTCAACAAAATAACGCCAATACTCAAAAATATGGAATCAAAAATGTCCATCCATACTCTGAAACGCCTGCCCTCATCGCTGCTGCTCGGTCTCTGCCTTTCCCTGCCGTCAGCCCACCTTTTTGCCGACAACGACATTTTAGGGCAATTTTTAGAACAGAACATGCTTACCTCCTCCGATCCGATAGAAATATTCGCCGAAAGCACAATACACCCCACCAACACCCAAGCCATTACAGGCGGTCTGATTCTCTCCTCACAGTCTGCCCTGGTCGTCAACAACAAAACCGGACAGATACTGTATCAGAAAAACGCCGACAGGATTATGCCCATCGCCTCCATTTCCAAACTGATGAGCGCGATGGTCGTTTTGGATGCAAACTTGGACATGAACGAAACCGTTACCATTACGCCCGACGAAATCGACCGCATCAAAGGGACCGGCAGCCGTCTTGCCATAGGTACGGCACTTACACGCAAAGAACTGCTGCACCTGAGCCTGATGAGCAGCGAAAACCGCGCCACCCATGCATTGGGCAGAACCTACCCCGGCGGCATGGGCGCATTTGTCGCCGCCATGAACCGCAAAGCCCAAAGCCTCGGTATGTACGGCAGCCGCTTTTACGAACCGACCGGACTCAACTTCCAAAACGTTTCCACCGCCAAAGACCTGAGCCTTATGGTCAACGCCGCCGCCCAATATCCGCAAATCCGCACCAACTCGACTTCCAACTACGCCTCGGTACAGACCAAAAACGGGCAGCAGAACTACAAAAACTCCAATGCCCTGGTCAGAGAAGGCATGTGGAACATCGAATTGCAGAAAACCGGCTACATACGCGAAGCAGGCAGGTCTATGGTTGTCAAAGCCAACATTCAAAATCAACCCGTTACCATCGTATTGCTGAACTCGCCCACATCCGCCACACGCGTCAACGACGCCCGCAAAATCGAATCGTGGATGCTGCAGCAACGCTCCTGACATACAAATGCCCGGCGGAAAACCGCCCAAACACAAAAAAAATTGGTAATTTTTCCTATTCAAGGCTACAATTCGACACGCACAGGGCGTCTGCCCGATTTCACAATCATAATAACGGAGTTAAAAATATGACAGCTAAAGGACAAATGTTGCAAGATCCCTTCCTGAACGCCCTGCGTAAAGAGCACGTTCCGGTTTCGATTTACCTGGTCAACGGCATCAAACTGCAAGGTCAGGTTGAATCTTTCGACCAATACGTCGTTCTTCTGAGAAACACTTCCGTCACCCAAATGGTTTACAAACACGCCATTTCCACCATCGTACCGGCTCGCTCCGTCAACCTCCAACACGAAAACAGACCCCAAGCCGCACCGGCTTCGACCCTTGTCCAAGTGGAAACCGTCCAGCAGCCTGCCGAATAATCCGCGCGAAGCATGACGTGTCATATCTTTCAATACCTTACCGGACAACGGTAAGGTATTTTTATTTTCAGACAGCATTTAAAAATGTTATTGCAAAACATCCTTCCATTCGCCCATTGCCTTTTGCGGAAGGCACTTCCCGAAGGTGGCAATGCTTTGGACGGCACCGCCGGCAACGGACACGACACCCTTTTCCTCGCACAAACCGCAGGCATCCGGGGGAAAGTGTGGGCATTCGACATCCAGCCGCAAGCCCTGAGCCGCACTCGATGCCGTCTGAAAGAAGCGAGATACGAGAATGTGCAACTCATCTTAGACGGACACGAAAACCTGAAACAATATGTTTCAGAACCACTAAATGCCGCCATTTTCAACTTTGGCTGGCTGCCCGGCGGAGATAAAAGCCTTACCACCCATACGGAAACCAGCATTCCCGCCCTTTGCGCAACCCTCTCCCTGCTGAAAGAAGGCGGTATGCTTATTGCCGTCCTCTATCCGGGACACGAAAACGGCAAACAGGAGGCAGAAGCAATCGAACAATGGGCAAAAAACCTGCCTCAAGAACAGTTTGCCGTTCTGCGTTACGGCTTTACCAACCGGAAAAACAACCCGCCCTATCTGTTGGCATTTGAAAAGTTACGTCAAAAATAAATGTTTGCGGTAAAATAAGCCGATTCTAACCCTTATTTTGATACGAGCCGACCATGCAGTATCTGATTGTCAAATACAGCCACCAAATCTTCGTTACCGTTACCATTTTGTTGTTCAACATCCGCTTTTTCCTGCTTTGGAAAAATCCCGAAAAACCTTTGGCGGGCTTGTGGAAGGCACTGCCCCACCTCAACGACACGATGCTGCTGTTTACGGGATTGTGGCTGATGAAAATCACCCATTTCTCCCCGTTCAACGCGCCTTGGCTCGGCACAAAAATCCTGCTTCTGCTCGCCTATATCGCATTGGGTATGATGATGATGCGCGCCCGCCCCCGCTCGGTCAAATTCTATGCCGTTTACCTGCTTGCCATTTGTTGCGTCGCCTGTATCGTTTACCTTGCCAAAACCAAAGTCCTGCCATTCTGAAACACTGCCATGAACAACAGACATTTTGCCGTCATCGCCTTGGGCAGCAACCTTGACAACCCCGCACAACAAATACGCGGCGCATTGGACGCGCTCTCGTCCCACCCCGACATCCGGCTTGAACAGGCTTCCTCACTGTATATGACCGCGCCCGTCGGTTACGACAATCAGCCCGATTTCGTCAATGCCGTCTGCACCGTCTCCACCGATATGGACGGCATCTCGCTGCTCTCTTTGCTCAACCGTATCGAGGCGGATTTCGGGCGCGAACGCAGTTTCCGAAACGCGCCGCGCACATTGGATTTGGACATCATCGACTTTGACGGCCTATCCAGCGACGACCCCCGCCTCACCCTGCCGCATCCGCGCGCACACGAACGCAGTTTCGTCATACGCCCTTTGGCAGAAATCCTCCCTGATTTTGTTTTAGGAAAACACGGAAAAGTTGCCGAATTGTCAAAACAACTGGGCAATCAAGGTATCCGTCTTTTACCGGATAAGTAATTCCGCACGCGGATGCCGTCTGAATGCCGGTTTCAGACGGCATTTTTCCTTTGCCGCCAACACGCGTGCAAAAAAATCGCCCCTTGGAAAAGGGGCGCAAAAGGAACACAAACCACTACCAAAACTTTAAATCTGCAACATTGCCTGCCGCATACTGTATCCGACAGGATATAAAGCCCTCACTAAATCGTTTCGAGAAATCCAAACTTCTTCATCGCCGACAGAAAATCTGCCTTTCTCCGGCACCAGCTCCAACAAAAACGGTTGAACCGCCGTATGCAGCCTGTCCTTACACCGCCCCAGCTTTCTAGACAAGGCGGACAGGGCACGCTTATAGACACTATCCTTGCGGTCAAGTTCCCGCGCACTGCCGACCCAGCTCAAACGAAGGTTGCGGCTTTCATCCTCAATCAGCAAAATGCCTGTTTTGACTTCCCCCACCTCTGGCTCGCATGAAAGCGAAATATAATATTTGCCGTCGATGTTGACATACGCCGCCTCATGCACCTGACAGTTGCAGCCGGAAGTGGCAAGCAGCGAATAAACAGAATCCCGATGCAGTTTCAAAATATCAAGGGAAATCTGTTTGAAAATACTTTCCGGCATTTTTCCCTCCTTTCGTCTGCTGCGTTGTTTACTGGATTGACTGCATTATACAGACATCTCCCAATCTTGCAAATGATAATTGTTCCTATTTTTTAAAAAATTTATAAATTATTGATGGATATGTGAATTAATTTTAAGATTTAAAATCTCTTTCTCAAAAAAACACAAAAATGCCGTCTGAAACGTGTTCAGACGGCATTGGCTGCACAGCCAGTCCGTTTAAAATTTCACGCCCTTATGCAGCGCGACGATGCCCGCACTCATATTGTGATAATCCACGCTGTCGAAGCCCGCATCCAGCATCATCTGTTTCAAAGTTTCCTGATCGGGGTGCATACGGATGGATTCGGCAAGATACTGGTAACTCTCCGCATCTTTCGCAATCAGCCTGCCCATGACCGGCAGCAGCTTGAACGAATAAAAATCATACGCGCCTTCGAGTGGCTTGTAGATTTTGGAAAACTCCAACACCAGCAACGTGCCGCCAGGTTTCAAAACACGATACATCTCTTTCAGCGCGGCATCTTTATGCGTCATGTTCCGCAAGCCGAACGCCACGGAAACTAAGTTGAAATAATTGTCAGGGAAAGGCAGTTTTTCCGCATCGGCAAGCGACACGGGCAAAATCATGCCTTCGTTCAACAGACGGTCGCGCCCGACGGTCAGCATAGAGGAATTAATATCGGTCAGCCAAACCTCGCCTTCCTTGCCGACCCGTTTCGCCCAACCGCGCGACAAATCGCCCGTACCGCCCGCAATGTCCAACACTTTATCGCCTTTTTTCAGGTGCGCCGTGTTGATGGTGAAATGCTTCCACACCCTGTGCAGCCCTGCCGACATGACATCATTCATAATGTCGTAGTTTTTGGCGACGGAGTGGAACACTTCCGCCACTTTTCCGGCTTTCTCATCTTCGTTGACCGTACTGAATCCGAAATGCGTTTTCTGTCCGCCCATATTCTAACCACCTCCCTGATGCCGCCCTACGGCATCCCAAACTTAACAATCTGATTGCTTTTCAAAACGCGACGCGCCCGCCGCCGCCAATTTGTCCAAATATTCCTGCCACATCGCATCGTATCCGTATGCCAGTCTGTGCAGATACGCCCAATCGTAAAGACCGCTGTCGTGCCCGTCCGAAAAACTGATTTTCAGCGCGTACTGTCCGACAGGCTGCAAATCCGTAATTTGCACATCTGCCTTACCGGTCTGCAAAACATCCTGTCCCACACCGTGTCCGCGCACTTCCGCACTCGGCGAATAGACGCGTAAAAATTCGGCAGGCAGATTTTTAGGTTCGTCCCCATAAGTCAAAACCAACACGGTACGGTTTTTCAACAAACGGATTTCAACAGGAATATTATTCAAAAAACACCTCGGTTCGGCATACAATATCCGGCAGGCGCAGGCGTGCCTTCAAACGGCGCGTATTTTAACAGCTTTATCCCGATACCGATATTCAAACCCACACTTTAAACGGCATTGATATGGACAATCTCGTATGGGACGGCGTTCCCGACATCCGCACACTCGACCAAACCATCCGCAAACACGCACACCCGCTCAACCTGATTGTCTGCCTCCCCGATAATCAGATTCCCGATTTTCAAACCGCACAAGATGCTTCGGACGCGGAATGCCGTCTGAAGCACCGTTTGGATCAGGCAACGCAGTGCCTCCAGTTCGACAGCATCAACCTCATCGAACACATCCTGCCCGATGTCCGCTTCTGGCTGGTTCCCCCTTCACGCACCCGCCGCCTGCACGAACACTTCCACCACATTTCCTGGCAGACCGAAGCCATCCCGCAAACCGAAAGCAAACCCGACAAACCCTGGTTTGCACTTCCACAAACATCCGAACGGCAAAAACCGGAACACATCCTCGTTATCGGCTCGGGCATATCCGGCGCGGCAACCGCCCACGCCTTAGCATCACACGGCATTTCCGTTACCGTATTGGAAGCCCGAAAAGCCGCCCAAGCCGCCAGCGGCAACCGCCAAGGGCTGCTCTACGCCAAAATCTCGCCGCACGACACCGAACAAACCGAACTGCTGCTTGCCGGCTACGGCTACACCAAACGCCTGCTCGGACACATCCTGCCCGAATCCGAAACCTGGGGCGGCAACGGCATCATCCACCTCAATTACAGCCGCACCGAACAACAACGCAATCACGAATTGGGTTTGCAAAAACACCATAACCACCTCTACCGCAGCATCACGCCGGCAGAAGCCGAAAAAATCGCCGGCATCCCGCTGAACACGCCCTACGCCGAACCATTATGCGGACTGTTTTGGCAGTACGGCGTATGGCTCAATCCACCCGCATTCGTCCGCACCCTCCTCAACCATCCGCTCATTGGACTACACGAAGACACACCGTTAACCGACATTTCCCACGACGGGGAAAAGTGGATTGCAAGCACGCCAAACGGCATATTTTCCGCCACACACATCATCTACTGCACCGGCGCGCACAGCCCTCGCCTGCCCGAAACCAACCTCGCCGCCCTGCCTCTCAGGCAAATACGCGGACAAACCGGCCTCACACCGTCCACCCCGTTTTCCGAACAACTGCGTTGCGCCGTTTCAGGCGAAAGCTACATCAGCCCGTCGTGGCACGGACTGCACTGCTACGGCGCGAGTTTTATTCCCAACAGCAGCCATACCGGATGGAACGAAGCCGAAGAAGCCTCAAACCGCCAAGCATTGGCACACCTTAACCCCGCCCTTTCCGAATCATTGTTTGCCGCCAACCCAAACCCCCAAAAACACCAAGGGCACGCCGCCATACGCTGCGACAGCCCCGACCACCTTCCCCTAGTCGGCGCACTCGGCGACATTGCCGCCATGCGGCAGACCTACACCAAACTCGCGCTGGACAAAAACTACCGCATCGACACCCCATGCCCATACCTGCCTAATGCCTACGTCAACACCGCGCACGGCACCCGCGGACTCGCCACCGCCCCCATCTGCGCCGCCGCCATTGCAGCCCAAATCCTAGGCTTGCCCCATCCCTTTTCACAACGCCTGCGCCACGCCCTACACCCCAACCGCACCATCATCCGCGCCATCGTCAGAAGGAAGGATCTAACCCCTTAAGCCTTTGCCGCATGCCGTCCCGACCACAGAAAATCATATTCAAATAAACATACCAATCCTGACGGTAAAATATCGAAAACACCCATAACGTTTTCTTCCCAAAATAAGGAGTAAGGAATGCCTAACAAATTGCCTTTGCTGTCCAAGATGAATGTTCCGTAACATTCGAAGACTTCCTTAACCCTGCCAGCCGTTTCGGTTTCTGTACCCCCTGTTAGATAAGGAAGGAATGAAAAAGCCCTGTTGATTGTATGAAGTAAAGGGCGTTAATTTTTGTTAATCTTCCCTTCTCAGGAACTCAATATATAAGGATGTTAATTTTTATTTCCCTTCTCGAGGACTCAATATAGTGGATTAACAAAAACCAGTACGGCGTT